>JAQUTW010000025.1 GCA_028694215.1 Paludibacteraceae bacterium
GAAGGACTTGCCTCACGGATTATTTCTAAAATCACTGCACTAACCATGATACAATACCTGAATCTGTTCGTCTTTAACAGAAAACTTAACGCCGTCAAAATAAATCTTACCTAAATGCACAACGGGTCTCTAATAACGTTAATATTGTATTTAACGGGCACAGTCATGCTAAAGATGATATAACCTATAATGCTGTTCATTATGTTTCTGCAGATCAGTTGCAGGGCAATAATGAAACGGTTAACTTTATTAAAGTAGATGTTTCCGAAACAATTAATTATACATTTTTAAATCAATAGGAATGAAGGGACATCCGTTAAACTCATTTTATTATTGTCCGCGATGTGGCTCCGAGCGTTTTTTTGTCCATAGCAATAAATCGAAAAAATGTGCTCAGTGCGGTTTTGAATATTTTATTAATGCAGCAGCTTCGGTTGCCGGTTTTGTGCGTAATGAAAAAAACGAACTTTTGCTGTGTCGGCGTGCTTGCGAACCAGTCAAAGGAACGTGGGATTTGCCGGGAGGATTTGTGGATTTAAATGAAACGGCAGAACAGGCACTGCGCCGAGAATTAATGGAGGAATTACATTTGAAAATTGATTCTGCCAAATTTCTTTTTTCGTTGCCGAATGAATACCTTTACTCCGGTTTCAATGTGCATACTTTGGATATTTTTTTTGATGTGAAGGTTAAAAAACTTCCTAAATTGGAATGTGCTGACGATGTTTGTGAACTTCGTTTTATGCCGCCGAAAGAGATAAAACTCTCTGAAATAGGATTGTTATCCATACGTAAAGCTGTTGATATGTTTTTAAAACAATCAATATAAATTTTTAATATATTTGCATAAATATAAGAATCTATGAAAAAAATTATTGCATTTGTAGTTATTGTACTATGCGTAAGTAGTTATTGTACTTATGCGCAGGAAACTTATGTCGTATCTAACGAAGAAGTGTTGTTTCAAAAAGGGAAAAACTGTTTTGATGAGCGAAAATTTGGTGCATCTATTCAATATTTCCAAAAATTTTTAGACAACTATTCCGATAACAATGCGGTCATCTGCGAAAAAGCTAATTATTATATTGTCAGTTGCCAATATGCTTTAAAAGAGAAAACAGCCATTGTCGAATTGCAAAACTTTCTCAAAGAATATCCCTATTCGTCCATGCGTAATCGCGTAACATTTATGATTGGTCGCAGTTATTATGAAGAGGGGAAATATGAGGAAACTGTAAAATGGTATGCTCAAACAGATGGTAATCAACTGAATAATAAAGAATCAACGGAATATTCTTTTACCAAAGGATATGCGTTGCTTTCACTTGAGCGATATGAAGAAGCGCGCGTTATATTTGCAAAGTTGTCTGCCAATGTTGGTAGTACTTACGAATTAGATGCGCGTTATTATTATGCTTATTGTGATTTTTGCCTTAAAAATTACGATGCGGCATTAGAGGAATTCTTTACGATGGGACAAAAAGGTAAATATGCGGAACGAGCTTCTTATTATGTGCTACAAATTTATGACCAACGTAAAGAATATGATAAAGCAGTGGAATATGGCAAAATCTTAATTCAAAAGTTTCCTACAAGTAGCTCCAATTCGGAAGCCTATCGTATTTTAGGTGAGGCTTCTTTCCGAGATGGATCATATGCTGAAGCTGTAGATTATTTGAAAAAATATGAGCGTAATGTGAAAAAGGTACAACGTACCACTATGTATATGTTAGGCGTTTCATATTATGAAATAGCCAATTATATTAATGCCATAACTTACCTTTCTAAGGTAACAACTGAAAATGATAGTTTGGCTCAAAATGCTTATTTGTATATTGGCAACAGTTATATTAAAATTAACGACGTCAAAAATGCGAAAATGGCTTATCAGTCGGCTTCTTTGGGCGATTTTGATAAAGAAGTTAAAGAGGTCGCGTCTTTTAATTATGCTTTGTCTGCCTATCAGGCAGGAGCTCAATTTGGCGAAACCATAGCTTTATTTGAGAAGTTTATTGATAATTATCCAAAGTCAAAATATTTGGACGAAATTTATACCCACATGGCCAATGCTTATATGACAGAAAAGAATTATGCAGCGGCTTATGCTTCCATAAAGAAAATAAAGACAACCAACCCAAGAATAAAAATGGCAAAAGAAAATGCGTTGTTTCAATTGGGTGTCGCTGAATTTACTAATGCCAATTATAATGTCGCATTGGATTATTTCACATTAGCTGTTAAGGAATTTACGCCGGAATCCTATTCTTCGCAATCTTTGTTATGGCGAGGTGAAACATATTATCGTTTAGGTGACAACGCAAAATGTCGTCAAGATCTTACGGCATTTTTGGATTCCAAGCAAACGAAGCAGTCTGACGATATGTTGAAAGCATATTATACAATTGCATACAGTTTCTTTGGATCCGATCAATATATGCCGGCTTTGGAATGGTTCCTTAAATGCTTGGATACCAAAGATATTGCATCAAATTCACTTTATTCTGACATTTTAAATAGAACTGCCGATTGTTATTTTCATGAACGTGAATTGGATGTAGCCCGCCAATATTACGCAAAAGTACCGCAGACAATGCTTGCGGCAGCCGAGTATGCAACTTTTCAAGGTGCATTTATTTTAGGGTTGCAAAAGAAATATGCCGACAAAATTACTGAATTGGGAAATCTTGTAAAAGCCAATCCTGAATCCGATTATGCAGATGATGCATTGTATGAAATAGGTCGTGCCTATGTTTTACAAGAGCAAAATGATTCGGCAATAACTACTTACGAAAAAGTATTAGCCAATTATCCTAAAACTGCAGTTGCACGTAAAGCTGCATTGGAAATCGGTATGTTGTATTCAAATATGACACAGTCGAACAAAGCGATGACAGCATATAAGAAAGTGGTAGAACTTTATCCGAACAGTGAGGAAGCAAAAACGGCAATTGAAAGTTTGCAAACTTTATATGTGGAAAACAACGACATAGAAGGTTATTTGGCGTATGTGAAAGAGATTGCCGGTGTTGCGGTGGCTGTATTGCCGGAGACTCAAGAAGATTCGCTGAGTTTTGTAGCGGCAGAACGTTTGTTTGTAAAAACACATTATAAAGAAGCGGCAACTGCTTTTAATAGCTATTTGACTAAATATTGTAAAGCACAAACAATAAATTGTATTTCAGCCATTTATTATCTTGCAGAAAGTTATTATCAGATTGATGAAAAAGGCAAAGCATTGAATGAGTTTGAGAAACTGACACAATTAGAAGGCAATCCTTATTTTATCGAATCGCTTGTAAGGGCTTCAGAGTTGGCGTATGATGCCAAACAAATTTCAGATGCGTTGCAATATTTCGTAAAATTATATGAAATAGCAGATAATACTAACATTAAAAATGATGCACGATTTGGCATGATGCGTTGCTACTACCTGCAAAAAGATAATAAAAAAGTAATTGAAATAGCCGGTAATATTTTGAAAGATAATAACATAACAGATGCCGGTATAATTCGAGAAGCGCGTTATTGTCGTGCAAAAGCTTATTTGGCAACCGGTGAAGAAACTTCTGCCGTAGAGGATTTGAAGAAATTGAGTACTGATTTACGACATGAAATGGGGGCAGAAGCCAAATATCTTTATGCCGATTATTTGTATCAGACAGGAAAATATACATCTGCTCAAACAGAAATTTTTGATCTGATTCAAAAGAATACGCCTCATCAATATTGGCTGGCACGCGGTTTTGTGTTACTTGCCGATACCTATATAGCCCAAGATGATGATTTTCAGGCAAAACAATATTTGCTAAGTTTGCAGGAAAATTATAAGGCAAAAGATGATGTTGCCAATATGGTTGAACAGCGATTGAAAGCGATTGCAGCCAGAGAGAAGGAAAAAGTTTATTAAACGATTTATAATGATTGTATTATGAAAAAAATATTTTTGTCTGTTCTGTTTATATCTACTTATGTTTGTGTACCTGCGGAAGAACTTTCACAGGCCGGCAATGCCGACACTGCGGTTATCATTAAACATGTACAAATAGAAAAAGAATTTATACCGGAAATAGAAAAGGTAAAACGTACCAATCTTTCATTTTCGGTAACAGAGCCGGAGATAAAGAAAGTTGATGTTAATTACAGCGATTCGACAAAACAGATAGAAACAACGTCGGATTTTCATCCTCTTTCTGCTGCCAATTTGAGTATAATGGAACGTGCCCGTTACAAAAAAGGTTATGTACGTGGCGGAATTGGATTTCCTTTGACTTGGTTGGTGGATTTTTGGTATCCGATATGGGATAATAAAACTTATTATTTAGATGTACATGCCAATCATTATGGTATTAACTCGAGCGTTCAGAAATTAATTAATACGGATGTTGGTGTAAATTTTTCCAAAAATTTCAAGAAAGATCAGCTTTATGCCTCTGTTAATTTTAAAAACAGTTATTATTCGTATTATGGAACAGATTCCGTCAATAATACAAATCTGTTTTTCTATGATGTCAATAATCAGAAAGTGCGCGGCGATTCATTGATCCCGTTTTATCAATCGCTGATAGAGGCGGAAGCCATGCTGGGTTATCGTTCTGTACAGGCACGACAAGGGTGGCGTTACGATGCCAATTTGGCTTACCATCTTATGTCATCTTATTTCTCTCAAGAACATGAAGTAAGTGTTTTTGGCTCTTTTAGTAAAGAATTAGGAGGTTTCCCTTTGTCGGTGGATTTGAATGTGAATAGTTTCTTTTATAATACATCTAATTTCCCGTTTATTACGGATACCACAGCTAATTGGCAACCACAGGCTGTTATTGCACTTGCTCCACGATATGAAATGCAGTGGGATAATTTGAAGTTGCGTGTCGGAGCAAAAATGAATTTTTCGATTAATAAAGGACAGTTATTCACAGCTTCGCCGGATATTGAACTCGGATATAATTTTCGGACACTTTTTAATGTTTACGCCGGAATAGGTGGAGATTATGATATTAACAATATGGCTAAAGTGTTTAACGAAAATCGTTATTTTTGTCCGACAGAACAACTGAAAGAAAATACTTATACGCCTTTTGATTTTTATGGAGGATTTAAGATTAAACCTGTAACCGGTTTGATGATTGATGCTGCTGTCAGCTATAAAATGATAGCCAACCAATATTTCTTCTTTAATAAGCCGTATAATTGCATCACAACTCCTAATTTGTGGCCGTTAAGTGCGTCGGAAACCGTATATGGTAATGTCTTTACTGCTGAATTTCTGAAATCAACTCTTTTAAACGTTTCATTGGATATTTCTTATAATTTAAAAGAGCGTTTTATGTTTTATGCTAAAGGAATGTATAACGGTTGGAACGTAATGGAAGGTGACGGTATCGCGTGGAATAAACCTGTGTGGGAAGCAACTGCCGGTATTGATGCCAAGGTAACTGAGAATTTGTTGCTTAAAGGAATGTTTTATTTTGGATCGGAACGTTTAACGAAACTTCCTAATCGCGATGGCTCATACAGAATTGCCAAAATGTCTCCAATTTATGATTTAAATTTGGCAGCCAGCTATACTTTCAAGAAAAATTGGAGTTTGTTTGTTCAGGCTAATAATATTTTGTCTGTTGCAGAGAAACTACATTATCAGAATTGGTACGGTTATGAAACAGTTGGCTTTACCGTATTATTGGGAGCCTCATTAGCATTTTAACGAGTTGTGCGGAGTTATATATAAATGAATAACAAGTTGAATTATAAAGTTGCCGTTCCGTAATATGACATATCACTTCTATTTGAAGGGAAAAGATAAAAATCCGCTCCGCCATCATAATATATGGTAACTTTCACATCGTAGTATTCAAAATCAGATGCAATTTTGAATTTTATTTCCCATCCATCTCCTTTAGGCGTGGCTTTTATACTTTTTGAGGTAATGTTATTTTTCACATCAACTCCTCCTTTTGCATGTAGCAACGGATCATTTGTCTGTCCATAAAATGGCAGCCGCATTTCTGCACTATCACCTTGCATTTGGAGGTAATATGTTCCTGTAAGATTTATAATTTTGCCTGCAAATCCTGTACAACGGTCGACATCAATACGCCAAATACCTGCTTGTACAGCTTTTTCTAACTGTTGTTTTTTTACGCTAATCTCTTCGTCCGTCAGTTTGGTGGAAAAACAACTTTGAGCCATAATAGAAATGCCAAGTGCAAACAATAGAACTTTTAATTTCATAACTCAATTACTTATTATGGTTATCACGAAGGGTCTGTTTATTTTTTCTTGTTTTTTTGTTGCAGATTGTAGTATATTTTCATCTGATTGCTAAGAATTTTGGTAAAGCCTTTCACGTCATCAGATGTCCAAGCCCGATTAACTTCTCCATATTCGCCGAAATCCGTATTCATAAGGTCGAATGAACTTTCTACACCTACTAACTGGAACGAGTAGGGACGAAGTTTGATAATGACTTTTCCATTGACATTTTGTTGTGAGTTCTGCAAAAATGCTTCAATGTTGCGCATTACGGGATCTAAATATTGTGCTTCATGTAAAAACATTCCATACCAATTTCCTAATTGGTCTTTCCAATATTGTTGCCATTTTGTCAAGGTATGTTTTTCGAGCATTTTATGAGCATTGATAATGACAATCGGGGCAGCTGCTTCAAATCCCACACGACCTTTAATGCCAATAATTGTATCGCCAATATGCATATCTCTGCCAATTCCAAATTTACTTGTAATGGCTTCAACTTGTTGTATGGCTTCAACTTTGTTGCTGTAAATTAATCCATTCACACCATATAATTCACCGGAAGAAAATTCAAGTTCCAATTTTTCTTCTTTTTGAACTGTTACTTGACTGGGATATGCTTCTTCCGGCAATGTCTGATTTGATTTTAAAGTTTCCTTACCACCAATACTGGTTCCCCAAAGTCCTTTGTTAATACTGTATTCCAACTTTTTGAAATCAGCATGTATGCCGTGCTCTTTCAAGAAATTAATTTCATATTCACGTGTCAGACACATGTCTCTTGTCGGTGTAAGTATTTCGATTTCAGGTGCTAATACATCAAATGTCAAATCGAAACGCACTTGGTCGTTGCCGGCTCCCGTACTTCCGTGAGCCACACAATCTGCGTTAATGGATTTTGCGTACTTAATAATGGCCATAGCTTGGAAAATACGTTCCGAACTAACCGAAATAGGGTAGGTCCCATTACGCAAAACATTGCCAAAAATCATGTATTTAATGCTTTTGTCGTAATATTCTTGCGTAATATCCAAAGTAATGTGTTTAACGGCACCCAACTGATAAGCGCGTTCTTCTATTTTTACCAATTCTTTTTCGGAGAAACCGCCGGTATTGGCAATGGCTGTATAAACATCGTAACCTTGTTCTTTTAAATAAATTGCGCAGAAAGAAGTATCTAAACCTCCACTAAACGCCAAAACAACTTTTTTCTTCATTTTTTATTGTTTTAATTGTGTTAATTCAATTTTGATGATTACTTTGCATGAACAACTTTTTTAAGCGCTCATTGTTTGCTTTATTTTCAGGATCGTTAGGGTCATATAATAAACCTGTGCATAAACACATTTTACGATCGGTTCGTGTTAATACGTCATAATTGACACAGGTTTTGCAACCTTTCCAAAATGTGTCATCATTGGTTAAATCGGAAAAAGTAACCGGCTTGAAGCCTAAATCCGAATTCATTTTCATAACTTTTGCACCTGTGGTCAAACTGAAAATTTTGGAATTTGGGAAACGCTCAAAACATAATTCTATGGCACGCAGTTTAATACGTGTTGCTAAACCTATTCCACGAAATTTTTCTGCTACAATAAGACCTGAATTTGCCACAAAATTGCGATTACTCCATGTTTCTATGTAGCAAAATCCCGCAAATTCGTCGTGATATAAGGCTATGATTGCCTTCCTTTCGTGCATTTTTGTTTCTACATATTCTGGAGTACGGCGTGCGATACCGGTTCCTCGAACTTTAGCAGCATTTTCTATTGTTTGTAAAATCAACGGAACAAAATGTATATGTTCTTCTGTTGCAACAACTACGTTTACTTCATCTTTATTCATTTTACCCAAATATGAAAGCAGAAAATTATAATAATACTACAAGGTTTTTCGACTGCAAAAGTACATAAAAATAACAAATAGAAAAAGAAAAATGGCAGTATATTATTACAATTAAAAACTAAAAATGTATTTTCTCTTTCAATACAAAACAAATAATCTGTTTTTTATTTTATTTTTTTTCGGTTTTGTATTATTTTTGCAAAGAATTTATTAATAAAATACTACTATTTGATTGATTTATAATTAATTATAAATCAAAGGCTTTTTTAGAACTTAAATCTTTGAATTAAAAATGACAGAACATTCATCACGAATTAAATTTGGAAGTAAATTCGGTATTGTTGCAGCTGCGGCCGGATCGGCAGTAGGCTTGGGTAATATTTGGAAATTTCCGTATGAGGCAGGACAAAATGGTGGTGGCGCATTCCTTTTAATTTATATTTTATGTGTGCTGTTGTTTGGGTTGCCTATAATGGTTTCTGAATTAGTAATAGGACGGCGTGCACATGCCAATGTGTCCGGAGCTTTTCGGCAACTATCCGGTACTAATCATTGGGCAATGGTTGGCTTATTGGGAGTTATTACTGCTTTTTTAATTCTTGGATTTTATTTTGTGGTGGCAGGTTGGAGTCTTGAATATGTCTATCAGGCTGTAGCAAATGCGTTTGAAAGGAAAACTCCGATGCAATTATCGCAGGCATTTAGCGATTTTTCAACCGATACATTTCGCCCGTTGTTTTGGACAACCATTTTTATTTGTTGTACAGCTTTTGTGTTGCTTGCAGGAGTAAAAAAAGGAATTGAGCGTACGTCAAAAATTTTGATGCCGTTTCTAATATTTATCCTAATATTATTGTGTGTGCGCTCTGTTACTATGCCTAATGGCAACGAAGGACTTAAATTCTTCTTCGCACCTGATTTCTCAAAAATCACGCCAACCGTAATTTTAAGTGCTCTTGGACAAGCATTTTTTTCATTGAGTCTTGGTATGGGTTGCATGATTACTTACGGTTCGTATATTCGAAAAGATAACAATTTGACAAAGACAGCCTTACATGTTACTTCTGTTGACACCTTAATTGCAATTTTAGCAGGAACGGCTATATTTCCGGCAGTCTTTTCGTTAGGAATCAATCCGGCTCAAGGTCCAAAATTGGTGTTCGTTACCTTGCCGAGTGTCTTTTCGCATATGCCGGGCGGATATATTTGCGCAATTCTCTTTTTCCTTTTATTGGCTATCGCCGCACTTACTTCAACAATTTCGTTGCAAGAAGTTATTACAGCTTATGTTTCAGAAGAGTTTCATTGGCAGCGTAAAAAGGTGATTGTAGTATCATCATTGGTACTTATAGTGTTGAGTTCGCTTTGCTCTTTATCATTGGGAATAGGTTCACACTATACCATAGGCGGTAAGACATTGTTTGATTTTTTTGATTTTACGACTTCAAAGTTTCTGATGCCGTTGGGAGGCTTTTTGATTTCAATTTTTATTGGCTGGTTTTATAAAGCGGACGAAGTAAAAGATGAACTCGGTAATCATGGGAAATTACCGGTAAAATTATTTTCCGTTTATATATTTTTGATGCGATTTTTTGTTCCCCTCGCAATACTGCTTATATTTTTGAATGAATTAGGAACTTTTAGTTAACTGGTGACAAGAGATTAACCGATTCAAAAAGAATACGATACGAATTCGCTTTGTTTTCAAAAGCTAATGGATAGGCTCGAGAAGAGGATGGCATTCTAAAAAAAGCTAATTCTTTATCAGCAAGGTTGATGTTTACAAAAGATCCAATATTTGGTAAGCTACATTCCCAATTTTCTGATAATATTTCTGCTGCTTTTTGTCCTGTGGCTGCAACTGCATTACAATCAGGTATTTGATATAGCAGATGGTTGATGTCGGCAGGTTGCACTATTTTGATAAATTTGTCGGACGCATCGTTATTCAGGCGTTGTATGGCAGAAGCAGTATCAAAAAATGCAATGCCGGCACTTTCACAGAAGTTGACTATTTTTGAGTAATTGAACTTATGTTCATTTACGATAGAAAAATAATTTTTGTCATTAAAAAAGAGGTAACCAATAATACGCCACATATCATTTTGAAAATTTGGATAAAAAAAGTCCATTGACCAGCGATATTTGGGTGGAGGAAAACTGCCAAGCAGCAGAACTTTGGAATTGGACGGTAAAAATGGAGATAATGGGTGTGTTTCAACAAGCATAATAGTCCAATTAATAATGAAAAATGGGACTAAACATTTAGTTCCTGATAATCAATTATTTATAAAAATATTGTGGAGCTGACGGGAGTCGAACCCGTGTCCAAACAAGGAAGCAATACGCTTTCTACATGCTTATCTTCGCTTTGATTTTCGTGTGTCGGCAAGACCAAAGCCACCAACCAACACCTTATCCGCTAAATTTTCGCCAACGATGCACGGTCATTTTTGGCTATCCCCGATTTTTCTACACCTCTATACCGAACCGCTTCAGGGAGTGGCATTCGAGAGATGTCCCGTTCCGGCACCTTGTACCGGAATTAAGCAGATCTACTAAACTTCAATCAAGCAGCGAGAGCGTAATTATTTTCGCCAGTTATAAATTTGCCGTCTATGATTTGAGTGCTATACGACAACGCACTGCATGCTTACATACCTCTTCTACTTGCTGTCAAAAGCCAAAACAGCCCCATAGTTGAGCTCACAAAGGTAATCATTTTTCTACAATTTCTGTTCCGAATTTATAAAAATCAGTTTAGTTTCAAACAAAAACAGGTATCCGTAATTTCATTCATATTTAATTTGGTCGTTTTTGGTTCATCTTTAAACAGCCCATACATGGTTGATCCGGAACCCGACATGGCAGCATAAACAGCACCTGCATCATATAATTTCTGTTTGATTTTAGGTAAAATCGGATAAGCAGAAAAGCAAGAATTTTCAAAATCGTTTTGTATTGTTTGTTGCCATTTTTGAATTGGAGAATGTAGTGCTTCTTTCAGAGGTATTTCCCATGGAGAAGGAGATACGTGGGCATAAGCTTCAGCGGTGGAAATATGTATGTTCGGTTTTACGAGTATTATGTACCAATCTGTTAGCGAAATATTTATTGGCGTAAACTCATTGCCTATACCTGTGGCAAGGGTAGGAGCATTGCGGATAAAAAAAGGGCAATCGGCACCTAATTGCGCTGCGTAGTTTTCGAGTTGCAACTCCGATAATTGTAAATCAAAATAGGTGTTTAACGCTTTGAGCATAAAAGCAGCATCAGAAGAACCTCCCCCGAGACCAGCACCCATGGGAATTTTTTTTTGCAGGCAAATAGATAAGTTTGGCAATTTAAAATTGTTGCGTAATAATTGATAGGCACGCATTACTAAATTTAACTCAATATTGCCACTAATTGGTGTGCCTATAATTGTTAAGTCCGTTTTTTGAGCAGGAATAAATTCTAAAATGTCACATAACGGAATAGGATAAAAAAAGGTCTCTAAATTGTGGTAGCCGTCAGAGCGACGGCTAACCACATTTAGACCAATATTGATTTTCGCATTTGGGAAAACCAGCATATTTTATAAAATAACGCGTTTGACTTTATTACCACAACGTACTACAAGTACTTGAGATTGAGGTAATTTATTTATAGACATTATGCCATTTTCGCCTTTTTGCGAATATATTTTTTGCCCCATTATGTTAAATATCTCAATGGTGTTAGCTTCTTCTGCATTTATAAATAATATGCCGTTTTTAGCAAATATATTCCAATTCTCGTTGTCCTCCATAAGTGTGTTGACATGAGCAGGCTCGTCGGTGGTAACTTCTAAATTGTCTATCATAAATATAAATTGATCCGATGATATGCACTGTATGGCAAGGTAAACCGATTGATTGTCATAAGCTGCTAAATTGTAGGGATAAGCTGTCCATGCAGCAGGAACACTTACGGTATTCCCGAGTGCAGTAAAACTTGCCGGTTGATTATCCGTCGTAGAGATTAAAACATTAAATTTTTCATTACCATAGTAAGTTGTGTATGATTTTGCCATAAAAGTAAATTTGGAGTTGGTTCCAAGTTTTATGAGTGGTGTGATGAACCAATCGTTATTGTCCCCATTTTCTGATGCAAAACAAGCTCCAAATTTATTACCGGAATATGGCGCTGCGTCATCACTTAATGACGGAGAAGTTTGAGTTGGATTGAATGCAATATAAGAACCTGTGTAACCTTGATTTTTGAAAGTGGTTCCTGTTATAGTATATGTTGATAATTTATCACCATCATAGGTAGTGCAAGGCGGGAAACTATCAACTGCAAAGTCGTTACATTCTTCAAAATCGTATGAGAATCCATAAACAATGGCTCCGCTTTGACTAACAGAAATGGTTTGTTCTTCGCCATTATGTGTTACAGTTATAGTTCCTGTACGTTTGTAGTTTCCTTGATTATTGGTAACAATTATTGTCATTTGTGTGGTTTCACCGTTTCCTGAACCTGTTGTCGGTGTCATAGACAGCCAATCTGAATTGGAAGTTGCCGTCCAGTTTGCGGAAGAAGAACCTGCTTGTATGGCAACTGTTTGTGAGTCGGCATTTTTGGCAAATTTTAAGCTGCTCGGTTTAACTTTAAAACCAACAGTTGGGTCATAATAATTACAAGTGGTTGCACCCGAATTGTCAGGGTCTAACCAATGTTTTAATTGAGCATCGGCTGCGGATTTTGTAGCCCAATGCACGGCAACTTTTCCATAAAGGTCTGATTCTGTTTTTGCAGAACAAGAAGATGTTCCTCCCGATAAAGTACCTACAACATAACCATTGTTGTCGAAGATAGGAGATCCGGATGAACCGCCTTCTGTCGTACCGTGTCCGTTGGTGGTTGCTGTCCAATACACTTCCCAGTGGGCATTTGTGGCTCCTGTAGCATCACTGTCGTAGTATGTTGCAGAAGTTAAAGTTTTGGTATAAGTAGAAATCTTTTTGATGTCTCCTGCCGGATGGTGAATGCTTACTCCGCTTGGACTGGCTGTAGTAGCATTGTTCCAACCATTATAAACACCACCTATTTCTTCGATTTGGTCGGCAGTGGTGCTTAATTCCAACAATAAAAAGTCGGATGCGCCATTTAATGGTGTACGAGCTTTACGTGTACATCCGGTAATAATTTGTGTTGTGGTCGGTGATGCTTTGGAGCAGCCGGCACTCTCATAATTAAAATAGAAACTCCATTCGGCGAAAGTGCCGTTTTCGCCACCACAATGATCGGCTGTCAGAAAATAAGGAGTTCCATCGTTTTTTACATTGTTGATTAATGTTCCGGAACACCAACCGGCTGTATTGCCTTCTACTACATAAATTCTGGCAACGCCTTTTTGTTGTTCGCGCCAATTGTCGCCTTCCGAACAGTTTACATTTACCTGGCAACTTTCAGAATTACCATAATCATTGGTGCTTCTTAAATCGATGACATCGCGAAATACATAGGCGAAACGGCTTATTTCCAATTTTGGCTTAATGCTGTATGTTACACCATTGGCAATTTTTGAAAGTGGAGCAATGTATTCTAATATTGCTTCATTGCCATAAATCATACCAATGGAATATGACAGACGCTCAGGATTATCGGCAGAGGTAAAAGGTCCTAAAATAACGCTGCCGTCAGGATTGTAAACAAACAGTTGAGAACCTTCGGGTAGTTCGAACCGATCGAAGTGAATAACACATCCTTGTGCGCCAACACTGGACAGTCCCAACTTCCAAACAGAGCGACCGTTGTTTGCTATCGACCATGTACCGGAATTTTCAATGGAAAGATTGACCGGCATTAATTTTGCAATGGACAGAAATGTTCCGTTTTTTGCGGCAGCCTCATCTTCCTGGTCGATTTTGGTTAAGACGGGCGGAGTAATTTGTACTTTCTGGAATTCTTCTTTTGTAAGAATTCCTTTTTGAAAACTAAGAGGCAAAATCCCTGTGTTTACTTGAGCAAACGCTAATGTGATGCCTCCTAAAAAGGCTAAAACAATAAATGTCTTTTTCATGATAAATAAGTTTAAAAGGTTACAAATGTACGAACTTTTTCTGCAAGTTATCTTTATAAATGATACTTTTTTCTTGATTTATATTTTTGGTGTTTTTGTTTACAAAAAATATACGATGAATTTAGAGATAAATTTGCAGTTCTGAGTAGATTTTTTCAGCATCCATGCGCAATTGCAGCATTTTTACATGGCTCTCGTAATAGATGGCATATTCCATCAAATAATCAATGAGTGATATTTCGCCTTTATCTAAAGCTTTTTGAAGTGGTTCATAGCTGGTTATTTGCTTCATCTCTTTTTCATAATCGATATAGTTTGTTTGCAGTGCAATTGCTTTTGTATGCAAGTTTTTTAAATGGTTGTAAAATTGTAATTGCTTGTCTTTTAGTGTGTTTTCGGCTGCAATGTTTTTGGCTTTGGCATATTTTATTTTTTTTGCATCTTGCCATAATGGAATCGACATTCCAACTGTAATTCCCTGATATTTCTGACCAACTACTTGTTCCATTGTATAGCCGGCACTGAATTTTGGAGCAGCATTGGCATAGTTTAATTTGATTTCTTTTTGTGCAAGATTAATTTCTGTTGCCAACCATGTGAGTAATGGATTTTTTGTTGCAGCCTGCGCATACCATTCTTCAAAATTGGTAGGCAGTAGTTCTGATGGCCACTCGGTTGAAGAAAAATTGATGGTAATGCCTCCGTTTAAGCCTTCTAACTTTGTTAGAAGAGATTTTCGCTCTAAGTCGTTCGTTTCTAAATCTTTGGTGATATTTAGCAAATGAAGACGCGATTTGTTATATTCCAATATATTACAATCGCCGCTGTCGAAGCGCTTTTGGTATAATGTTGCTATTTCTTTTGCATAACGAAGTCGTTGTTCCAATTCGGAACGTAATGAATTATAATATAAAATATCACAACATAATAGACGTGTTTCCAAAAGAATGGTTTGTTTTGCTTTTTGATATTCCAATTCTGCTTGTTCGTTTTTTAATTTTGCAATATCATTGCGATAGGCATAAGCACTTGGAAAATCAAATTCCTGTTTGGCAGTGAAATTTATACGATTGCCAATGTCTGTCGGGCTGCCCCACATATAGGCGAACTCTACTTCCGGATTGTTTGGGGTAAGTCCTGTGCGGTGACCTATTTTTTCTGCATCGACGATTTGCCGTGATGCTTTTAATGTGGTGTTGTTTTGTATAACCATGGCTAAAATATCATCGATGTTTTGTGCCGATAATAGCGTCGTAGAAATACATAATAGGATTATTATCAATGTTTTATTTTTCATAGTGTTGTTGTTTTATGTTAATTAAATAATACATAATGGGGACTACAAACAAATTTAAGATTGTAGAAGTAACCATTCCGCCGAGCATTACAATTGCCATTGGACTTTGAATTTCGTTACCGGGCATATCATTGTGTATAGCCATCGGAATTAAAGCCAGCGCACCTGTTAATGCTGTCATCAAAATAGCATTCAAACGATCGGCAGATCCCTGTGTAACCGTTTCATAAAGAGGTGTCCCCGATGTTTGTAGATGTCGGTAATTGGAAACCAACAAAATGCCGTTTCGTGTGGCAATGCCAAATAATGATATGAAACCGATGATGGCTGGAATACTTAAAATGTTTGAACTCCACCAAATGGCGAAAACGCCTCCTATAAGTGCAAGTGGCAGACTTAATAAAATGATTCCTGCCAATTTTAGACTCTTAAACTCTCTGAACAAGAGGAGAAAAATAATGCAAATGGCAGCAATGGAGGTTAAGGTTAGTGAGCGTGAAGCATTGGCTTCATTTTCAAATTGTCCTCCATATTCAATACGGTAATTTTCGGGTAAAAGTACCTTTTCTTCTATGTTTTGTTTAATTTCTTCTACTGCTCCACGCAAGTCGCGACCGGTTACATTGGTGGCAACTACCAATTTACGTTGAACATTTTCACGTGTTATACTATTTTTTCCTGATACGGAAACAATATTGGCAACTTCTTCCAATGGTACCTTTTTGCCGTCGCCGGTATCGATGAGTGCGGATTTAATGCCGTCAATTGTGCTTGTATATGCTGAATCTAAACGTAGAACCAAGTCAAATTTATGTTGCCCTTCATAAATATCTGCCAATTTTTCGTTTCCGAATGCCAATTTGATGAAATCATTAAATTGTTGCATGGAAATTCCATATTGTGCCAACCTGTCGCGTTTTGCGCGGATTTGTAATTGAGGCACTTCTGTTTGCTGGTCAACGTTGATATCTACCACGCCCTGAATGCCGGAAATAGCGGTTTTTATTTGGTTACCTATTTGATAGAGCTGATTCAAATCGTCTCCGAAAATTTTGATGGCGATATTGGCTTGTGTGCCGGAAAGCATGTGGTCGATACGATGTCCCAGCGGTTGACCTACTGTAACTGCAATGCCCGGAATGGCAGCCAACGTATGACGTACTTCTGCCATTAGTTGTGCTTTATTTCTGTCTGCAAGTTGAAAACGAACATCAATTTCGGAGCTGTTGGTCATTTGCGAGTGTTCGTCCAATTCTCCTCGTCCTGTTCTGCGTGTGGTACTTGTAATCTCAGGAATCGCGAGCATTTTTTGCTCTACCAACTTACCTAATTGATTACTTTCGTCCAAGGAAGTACCGGGCTTGGTTACGACATTCAGCACCAAAGATCCTTCATTAAATTCAGGAAGAAAACTGTGTCCAAATTGAGAAAAAACAATTAATGCACACACAAGTAAAGTTCCTACAAATCCTAAAACCGTTTTTTTGTGGTTTAAACTCCAAATAAGTGCAATATGGTAATAGTGAGAGAGGTGGCGTGTGATCCATTTGTCTTTTTCGTTTTTGGCAAGAAATTTTTCATCAGATAGAAGCATCTTTGATAGCAGTGGTGTTAAGGTCAGAGCAACAATCAATGACATGAACAGTGATACTAAAAAAGCGATTCCGAGTGGTTTCAACATTCTACCTTCCATGCCGGAAAGGAAAAATAACGGCAAAAATGAAACCATAATGATAAAGGTGGCGTTGAGAATGGAGGTACGAATTTCGCTGGATGCGTGAAAAACAACATCAAAAGAGTTTTGTTTTTTATCCGGTGGTAGTAATCGATTTTGCCGTAAACGTTTGTAAACATTTTCTACATCTATTATAGCATCGTCCACCAAAGATCCAATGGCAATTGCCATACCCCCCAAACTCATAGTGTTGATAGTCATTCCAAGAAGTTTTAGAGTGAGAATGGAACCCAATAGCGACAACGGAATAGCCAACAAAGAAATAATAGTTGTGCGGAAGTTTCCTAAAAACAGGAAAAGAATAATAATAACTAACGCTGCTCCTTCTATCAGAGCCTGCATAACATTATTTACCGACGTTTCAATAAAATCCGATTGTCTGAAAATATGTGTATTTAAACGCACATCAGATGGAAGTGTTTTTTGCAGTTGTGCTAAATTGACATCTAAGGCTTTGGTAACTTCCAATGTATTGGCGTTGGGCTGTTTTGAAATGGACAGAATAATTGCAGGTTGTGTATTTTGTGAACCAACACCCGTTTTGGGAGCTGCACCAATGTTGACTTTTGCAACGTCACCAATGCGTACAGGTTTGTTGTCCACTAATTTGATAAGCGTTCGTTCCATTTCATCTACATCGTTGGTGCGGGCTATCCCTCTTACTATAAATTCATTGCCATATTGTCGCACAACGTTTCCCATAGAATTTTGACTGATAGAATGGCAGGCTTCAGCCAAATCATCCATGGAAATATGAAAATAACTCATTTTTTGCGGGTCTGCAAGCACTTGATATTGTTTGTAGTCGCCGCCAATGTTGGTAACCTGTGACACACCTTCTGTTGCCAATATGAGTGGTTTGATAGTCCAATCGGCTAATGTCCGAAGATCCATCATTGAAGTAGAATCTGCTTGTACGGATACCATAAAGATTTCGCCCATTACACTGGATTGTGGAGCTAATATGGGCTGATTGACACCGTCGGGCATTTGTGAAGTAACTGTTACCAATTTTTCGTTTACAATTTGGCGGGATTTAAAGATATCGGCATTCCAATCGAATTCCACCCAAACAAATGAAAAACCTTGTGATGAAGTGGATCGTACTCGCCGAACGCCTGTGGCACCATTTACCGATGTTTCGATGGGAAATGTAACTAAACGCTCCACTTCTTCGGCTGCCATGCCATGGCAATCAGTCATTACAACTACTGTCGGAGCTGTTAAATCGGGAAAAACATCTATGTCCATTGTGGAGGTAATGTGTGTACCGATAATTGCCAACAGCATAAAAGCACCTAAAATAAGGTATTTGTTGTTTAATGAGAATTTTATGATTTTATTTAACATGATAGACGGATTTTAATGAGCATGACCGGCATGGGCATCAATTTTGCCTGCTGCTTGTGCTAATTTTATTAAGATAGCTCCTTGTGTAACAACGTGTTGTCCAATATTTAATCCATGTGTTATCTCGGTACGAAAGCCATCGGTAGCACCTATTTGAACAAATTGCTTTTCAAATAATTCCGGTGTCGTGCGTACAAAAACGTAGTATGTACCCTGATCTTCCATGATTGCTTTGTTGTCGATGGTTATCGCTTCTTTTTCGGTACGGGCTTTAAGATATAAATCGACAAAAGTACCAACTACAAAATTGCCCGTGTTTTTAATCTTTAAGGTAATTGGAAGTGTAAAGTTGGCGCTGGTAGCAGCTTTGCCGTATGAAACAATAGAACCTTGCAATTCTTCCAATGTAAAACTTTCGTTGGTAAGTGGATTGAAAATGGCAGCTGTGTAAATGTGATTTAATAAAGGTGCATATTTGCTGCGTACATCTGCTTTTAAAGTTAAAAATTCGTCTTTTGCAATCGTTAGAATTGGTTGACCTGTTTCAACATAATTGCCATTTTCTACAAACACTTGTTTTACAAAACCGTTCATGGAAGCGGTAACACGTTGCCCGTTTGTGTCGAAATTTTTTGTGAGTTGTTCATATATGGCTTTGGCATTTTCATAACTGTTTTGAGCCGTTAAACGTTCTTTTTCGGAAACAATTTTCTCCGTAGCTAACGATTGTACTCTTTCGTAGTTCAGTTTGGCAGTTTCATAATTGTTCTTTGCTTCGCTAAAACGTAAAGTTATATTATTGTCTGCAAGCTCTTTACCTGATATAGAACAGATGACTTCGCCTTTATTTACTTTCTTGCCTTCAAAAAGAGTGTTGGAAGTAAACATTATGATGCCGTTTGTTTTTGCTGTAATTACTATTTCATCACCTTGTGCCGGCTCAATGTGAGCCACCGTTTTGATGATTTTTCCAAATGACTCTGTATGCACTTCTTCTATGGCGAAATCTGTTTGCCACGATTGTTCTTTACTAAAATGAATGCCTGTTGTGTTTTGTTTGGAATGTTCCTCTGTATCGTGCTCTGCTTCATGTTCGTCAGCATATACCATAACACTGTCAATGGTTGTTGATGAGTTATCGTTTGCTTGTATGGAAAATATAATGGCACTTTTTCCTTGTTTTTCAGGGGTAATTTCAAATTTATAAATACCGCTTGAAATTATTTCTGCCGATATTTGTTCAGAGGTAATTTCTCCGACAGTTAATTGTGCTGTAACAGAGGCGTTTTCTAACGGTTTAAATGTATTCAGGTCAGTAACGTGCAGTAAAATTTCGGATGTATGACCAACTGAAAAATGAGTATATTCGGCAAAAAACTCATAAGTTTCTGTATATGAGGTTAGTATAAGTTGTGATTCGCTGTGGCAATGGGCATCTTCATTGCCATGATTGCAGCCCATTGCCATTACAACGATAGCTGCCAAAAGCAGTTGCTTTTTCATAAGGAGAAATGTAAATGTTTAGTATTAAATAAATGTAAATGTTTTCATTTCGGAAAACAGTCGGATGCCTTTGTTATAATGTCAAAAGGCAATGTCTGTAAAATGTCATTAAAGACAAATTGCAGTTTGAATAATACTAAATAGTGGGAGGGGCGCGCAGACCTAATTCATTTGAGAAAAAGGCTGTATAATAAGGTAATCCGTCAAAAATTGGATATTGAAAATGTTTATCAACACAGAAAAAATCAGATGTGTTATTGTCAATCTTTGCCGACAGCAAATTAATTAACAGTTGTATTTCTTGCACCTGTATTTTTGTAAATCCCGGTACCAAAGGCAACATTTGACTGAAAACACATAGATGATGAGAGTGGTGTGGCGCATCTGATGTTTGTTCGCTTTCATCGGCATGGTGATGCCCTTCGTGAAAGTGAAAATTCCAGCAGACTTCTTCCATTACGTTGTTGTCTGTGTTGTTATCAACATGATGATGTGGCACAAAAGCGTGAGCTGTCCAAAAAAAAGCAGCTAACAAACAGAATATGAATGTAATTCTTCGTTTCACACGGCAAAGATACGCTTTTTTTGTAAAATGGTATTGTTTCTTAAGAAAAAATATAGTTTTTTATTTTGATTTATTTTATCAGTTTGTAGTTTGTATGTATTTGATTGTCTGTTATTTGTAATAAGTATAATCCGTTAGGTAATGAGTTGGTGCTAAGAATGTTGTTGCCGGATGTAATTGCAAAATCTCCTATTTTTATGCCTGCTGCAGTAAATAGAAATCCATGCAAAGACTTGTCGGAAAAGATGTTTAAATATGTGGCAATGTTTGTGTTTACATATAGTTGCGGATTTGTAGTCTCGGTTGTGGCAGATTGGTAATGTAAATCTGTAATGCCTGCAATTTCGGTAGAACATTCACCTAAGAAACCATTATTTTGGAGAACTCCTGTGTAAACTTTGATAAAGTCGATGCCGTTTAAATGAACGGGATTTCCTGTAGAATCGACAGCCCATTCTATGTCGAAGTGGGATCGGTCGTCTGTATTTGGGAAATTATCGGCATATCCCCAGTCAAAAGCGTACAAAATGGTATTGCCTCCGTTTGTTCCGGGAACTCCGTTTTGTGGCAATAAAGTGCCTTTGAATGTTATGCTGTCGGATTTTATCCACAATGGATAATAACTTTGTTTGTGAAGAACGTTTTTACAAATATAACCGCTTTGTCCTTGGTTGTCTTTCCATCGTATGTACTTGTCAATGGCTGTAACAGCAGAGTCTTGAGCAGTTGTAGGTTTATAGTAGGTTACTTCATAATCTTTTATGGTGGAGTTTTTGTAATATTCGCTGCCGGCTATTTCGTACCATTCATCGTCTGGCAAACCGTTTTTGTTTGTATCATAAGCCACCATTACAATTCCGGGTTCGCTGCTGCCACCATATCGCATGCTGTCTGTCTGATACGAAACGAATGCATTGCCTGCAATTTTGAAGTCTTTTTCATCTGCCACATTAGGAATGGTGTGGTCAAATCCAACTACAATATAGCCGCCCCATGCTCCCAAACATATCATAGTTCCGTTATCTGTTTTGGCAATAGACCGATAGGCTTTTGCAATAACAGAGTCTTTTATGTTTCCTTCTTCGTATGACGGCAGGATATTTGTAAATTGTCCGGGAGCAGGTACAAAATCAAAAATTTTGGATATGTATGGTGTGGTGGCTGTCAATAAAGTAATGTGACAAAAGCAAGCTATCAATAATAGATTCGTTTTCATAATTTTATTTGTATAAAAAAGCAAAATGTGCAGGAATGTCTCCTGTAGTAACGCTCCATTTTAGTTTACCATCAGGCGATAAACAATAGAGACTTCCGGGTATGACGTGATTTTTTACATCGGTTATAAAAATCTCTCGTGTTAGCGGATTTACAGCTAATCCGTATGGTGTTTTTATTTGTTGCTCGGTGTCGTCGGTAATAAAGTGACGAGTAATGATTTCTTTATTCGAAAGTTTGACAAGTGCATATGTAATGGCGGTTTCTCCTGTGTTCCAGTTCCATTCTGTACTGTAAATATAAGCCGAATCGCCGACAATACAGAAATTACTTACGGGGATATTTAGCGAATCTTTAAGTGTATCTATTTTAGTATTAATTATATACAGATTAGATGGTGTGGTGTAATAATCGCCACGCCCTGATACATAAACATTACCGTTGTTGTCGGCTTTCAGACGATGTAAATTAATTGCTACAGGAATCTGTTTAATCTCCTTAAATGTGGCAATGTCAATTACCGAAACGGTTTTGTCGTAGTTAGGATAGCGATAACCTCCGGAGTTGGCAACATAAAGTTTTTCGTTAACGACAGTTAGCTCTTCCGGTTGATAGCCAACGGTTACAGTTCTAAGAATTTGAAAAGTTGTGGTGTCAATTTCGGCAACATAGCCTAACTGGTCATGGTTGGGATTTGCTTGTACGGGACCGGCATACGAACTAACGTACGCTTTGCCGTTATGAAACGTAATATAGCGACAATTTGGAATCTCTACACTTCCTAAATGTTTGGCTGTATGCGCGTCCATAATTTCCACGAGGTTGGAACAATTGATAACAGCATATAATTTGCTCCCGTAAATTTTTAAATCGTTGCCAACGTCGCCTAATTCGGATACAATGTTTGGATTTGTAGCGGCATAAATGTTTTTGGTGTAAATGCCGGTTGTATAATTGTAATAATCCAATGTTGCCTTATTGCTGCCCATGTTGCCTTCGTTTAATAGATAAAAACCAATAATTTCTGAGTTTGGTACTGTGTCGCCAACCGGTGTTTCTGTTGGAGTAATTACGGGATAATCACCTCTGCATGAGTATATTGTCGCAATTGTCAGGCTGAGTATAATAAGTTTTATTGTTTGTTTCATATTAAATTTCAACTTTCAGAATAATTTTAAAATTAGTTCCCGGCATCGGATAATTGAGAACAACATCATATTGTTGATTGAAGATATTGTTGACTTCTGCCGATGCAGTTAGTTTAACTTTTTTGAGAATGAATTGTTTGGATAACGATAAATCGTGAGTGTACCACGGCAATACGTAGTTTTCTATAATATTGGCACTTTGATTATAACGTTCACCGGTATAGATGAAGCTATAATTTAAGCCCCATGTTTTGTATTTAAAATTCCCAACAACAGAACCGCTGTGCCAAGGTGTGTATGGAATTTGGTCGCCGTAATAGCCTTCTGTAGGGTCGGTTAAATCGCGTGCGTCTTGATAGGTATAATTGAGTAGAATATCTAAATCCCAATATTTGCACCAGTTGAAGCCAATTTTCAATGAAACATCTGTTCCTAAAATTTTTACTTTCCCGAGATTCATCATTTGCCATCTGAAAGGATTGGCAGTAGGCACTGCCACAATTTTATCTTCTACATCATTGTAATAAACATTGACCGAGGCATCTAACAAATTAAGTACGGATTTTGTGCTCTGATAGACATAAGAGAGCCCGATGTTGTATTGCGAAACGTATTCAGGATTGAGTTGTGCATTGCTTGTAAATGTGTAATATAAATCGTTGAAAGTAGGCATTCTGAAAATGCGTTTGTAGAATAATTGTATATCAAAAGGTACTCGTACACAAGGTCTTACCCTAGCCGTTACGGCAGGCGTAAAAACTTGTTTGTCGGTTGCTGCTGTGTTGCGTTCAACTGTTTCATGCGTAAATGTTCCTAAAACACTTGCTTGCATTTTTATATTGGGAAACTTGATGGCTGTAGCCAACGCCACTAATCCGGTGTAACGAGTTGGATAAGAAAAATTGACGATGTCGGCATTCAAAGTGTTCCATTGAAAATCGGTTGATAGTGCCGCTTCCCACCATTTGAAAATGCGAAACGAATTGGCAACTGAAAGGTAAACTTCTTGTTGCTTATAGATGTTGTCGATATATTGCAATGTGGTGTCAGGATTCAGATAATGCGTATAATCATAAGCATATTTTCCATTAGCGAGAAAGGAATAAAAAGGTGTAAAATCTTTACGAAAAGAGCCTTGTGCAAAAAAGTTATCGTCCCATTGTCGTTGATGATGTTCGTACAGATTTCGTGCTATATATCCGGGAAGTCCGCGCTCCGAATAGTAATTGTAGAGATGAGCATTCCATTCGCCGTCGGTTATGACACCACAAAAAGAAGCTTCAGTGCGCAAAGCGTTGATGTCGGCATTTTCACGTATGGCAACAGTGTCGTATGCTATGCTTCCATCAGCATTTACCCGTTTGTGCCGAAATTTATAACGTCCGTTTGCATGCGTATATTCTGCGTTTACCGAACAGCTTGCCGATTGCCCGATTCTTTGTTGCCACATAAATGCAGGGTTGATTAAGCCGAAAGAACCGGTTTTAAATGTCCCGAAAATATGAAATTTCTCGTTTTCGGTAAATTTCGGTATTTTGGTTTGTAAATAAATGGTTCCTGCTGCACCATAATCTTTGGCGGATTGCAACATCGAACTTTTTTGACCGTTATAAAGTTCAATGGCTTCCATATTGTCAAGCGAGAAACGTCCCAAATCTATCTGCCCGTTTTGTGCGTTGCCAAGTTGAATACCATCGTAGAAAACGCCCATTTGATTTGTTCCCATACTGCGAATGTTGATGGTTTTGATGCCGCCAACGCCACCGTAATCTTTTATTTGTACACCTGAAAAATAGCGTACGGCATCTGCCACCGATTGACAACTAAGACCTTGTAAAATGTCGCCTTCTAATTTTTTAGGTGGAATGATTTCTGTTTCTCTGTGATTACCCAAAATCTCAACTTCTTGAATGCTGTAACTTTGAATGGCAGAGTCCGGGACAGAAGTTGCTGCCGCCATTAAATTTTGGCAGAGGAACAATACAAATACCAATAAAAAAAGTTTGCTTGTAAAATGTGTCATATCAACCTAAACTCTTTCCGCGAGAGCTAAAGTAAATAACTAATTGTGTTGGCAGGTCTTCTGACTTGGTCTGTATTGTAAATTGCCTTCCCAAATTTATTCAGTGGCTGATTGATTTACAACTTTCATATTTAATGTATGACCTTACAGCAGCGGGACTGTTCAGGATTTGCACCTGATTCCCTATTAGTGCGAAATGTGGAAGCATTGCACATAAACCAATACAATTGCAAAGGTACACTTTTTTTATTAAAGGAGTATCAGTTTGTTGATTTATGTGTTTATAAATTATTGGGACGAAAAATCTTGTTTTTGAGGCAGGTAATTGGTTTCAACATTATGCATACTGTGCCACAGATTTTGACGTACGTAAGGGTTTGTTGCCTCTATTTGGGCTAGAAGTTGTTTTATAAAATATCGTTGCGAATTGTTTTCGTAGGGACAGTTTTTGTTTTGTGGACGGTAGTTGCGTATAGTTCGCCATTCTTCTAATTCTTTTTCCGAAATTAATGCCAATGGTCGTATAATAGTCATGTCGAATTTGTCCATTCGTAATTTTGGCGGCATAGAGCCAATGGTACCTTGATACATCATGTTTATCAACAGTGTTTCTATCATATCATCACGATGATGACCTAAGGCTATTTTATTGCATTTTAGTTCTTTTGCCAATTCAAACAAACTCTTTCTACGGTTCCACGAACAAAGAAAACAGGGCGATTTTCGTTTGTCGGTGGAGGCATCAAATGATATAGCTTTGTGTACAAATGGAATTTTATAATTGTTGCAAATATCTTGCAGGTATTCTAAATCGGCCTTATAAGGGATGTTTTCAACAGATATGTGTGCTGCTGTTAATGAAAAAAAAGGGTGGCGGATTTTCATCCGCTCACCCAAAAGCTCCGTCATGGCAAGGGAATCTTTCCCTCCCGAAAGCCCTATCAGAATATGGTCTCCTTCGTCTATCAAATGATAGTCGAAAATGGCTTTGACTAATTTTCGTTGCAATTTATTCTGAATCAAACTAATTTTTCCAATTTAGCAATGTTTTTATCAATCATTTCCTGTGGAACTGCGTAGTTTCCGAGTTGTCCCGATAAATATTTATCGTAAGAAGCCATATCAATTAAGCCGTGACCGGAAAGATTAAACAAAATAACTTTTTCTTTTCCTTCTTCTTTTGCTTTTAAAGCCTCTTGAATAGCTGTATAAATAGCATGTGTAGATTCGGGTGCTGGGATAATTCCTTCTGTTTTAGAGAAAAGAACGCCTGCGGCAAAAGAGTCTAACTGTTTTACGTCGGTAGCTTCTATCAGCTTGTCTTTTAGCAATTGACTGACAATGCTTCCGGCTCCGTGATAACGCAATCCTCCTGCATGAATGTCTGCCGGTTCAAAATCATGTCCCAGCGTGTACATTGGTATCATTGGCGTAAATCCTTCCGTGTCCCCAAAATCATATTCAAATTGTCCTCGAGTCAATTTCGGACACGATGCCGGTTCTGCAGCTATGAAACGTGTAGTCTTTCCATCAACAAGATTGTGGCGTAAAAATGGGAAAGAGATGCCACAGAAGTTAGAACCGCCTCCGAAACAACCTATCACAACATCGGGATAATCACCGGTCATTTCTAATTGTTTCTCAGCCTCTAAACCGATAATGGTCTGATGTAAAATAACATGGTTCAGAACACTACCAAGTCCGTAACGAGTGTCAGGCTGTTTCATGGCTACTTCTACAGCTTCAGAGATGGCCATTCCAAGACTTCCGGATGTGTTTGGATACAGAGTTCGAAAATGACGTCCTACTTCAGTTTGGTCGCTTGGCGATGCAAAAACCTGTGCGCCATATGTTTTCATAACCGATTTACGATATGGTTTTTGTTCGTAGCTGACTTTAACCATAAATACTTGCAAATCCAACCCAAAATGTTGGCAGGCAATACTCAAGGCGCTTCCCCATTGACCGGCACCGGTTTCTGTTGTCATGTGCTTGATTCCCTGTATTTTATTGTAGTAGGCTTGCGGTATGGCAGAGTTTAATTTGTGTGAACCAACCGGACTGACACTTTCATTTTTAAAGTAAATTTTTGCAGGAGTGTCTAATGCTTTTTCCAAACCGGATGCGCGTACCAATGGGGTAGGACGATAAATTTTATATAGGGTGCGAACTTCATCGGGAATTTCAATATAGCGTTCTTTTGTAAATTCTTGTTCTACACATCCTTTTGCAAACAGTCCTTCCATTTCTTCCGGCTTAACCGGTTGTTTTGTAGCCGGATTTAACATGGGAAGTGGTTGGTTTTTCATATCGGCGGTAATATTATACCATTGTGTCGGCATTTCGTTTTCCGGCAACATTATTTTTTTTGTTGTTTTCATTGTTATATAATTTTTATTGTTTGTTTTTTGTTTGTTTAATTAAAGATATTTGTTTGATTATAACATAGTTGCCATCGCAGTAATATGCGATGTAACCAATAAAGTATGTATAAAAAATAGTATTTCATAAGATGATAAAAATAAAAAAACCGTAGGAGGGAATCCTACGGTTTGTATATGTTATTATAAATATATGCAAACAGAACCCTCCATTGTTAAATGAACGGTTGCCACCACCAATATTGTGCGTTTGCTTGTAACATTGTCTGAAATTTTCTGCAAAGGAAATATTAAAAATTGAATCTCACAAATTTTTTTGTATCTTTTTTTGCAAATTTAATTTTATTGACAACTAAATTTGAAGTTATTTGTTAGGTAAAATATCTTGTTGACGGAGTCCGAAGCGTTTTGCAGTAATATCTGTAATTTCCACCTTCCAAACTTTTACATGTTTTAATGCAGGAATTCCAAACTTAAATGTACGGTCGGAATAATGTGACATAAATATTTGAAATGCAGATTCTTTTTCGTGCAAATCTTCTACAAAATTTACACGACCGAAAGCAATGGCACTTCTTGAACGCATGGAATAGCTGCATGGCATTTCTACATCGTGATAAACTAATTCTTGAGTATTGTGTACAAATGTGATACAAACATTCGGATTCTGTTTAAGGCATTCTATTTTATTTCCTTCCTGGGCAGAATGAAGATATAAAATATCGTTTTTGTAAGCAAAATTCATCGGAATAGCGTACGGATTGCCATTTGTATCACACATCGAAACAACACATGCTTGACAGGAATTTATCAAACTTTCTATTTCTGGTTTGTCGGTAATGAACTGTGTTTTCATAGCAAATTGTTTCTTATTTTTGGCGAATCAGATTCATAAATTCTTCACGTGTTTTTGCACTTTGAAATACGCCCGTAAAATCGGATGTGGTCGTTATGGAATGTTGTTTTTGTACACCACGCATTTGCATACACATGTGTTGTGCTTCTATTACTACCATCACGCCCATTGGATTGAGTGTTTTTTGGATACAGTCTTTTATTTCAGTGGTAAGACGTTCCTGAATTTGCAGGCGACGGGCAAAAATATCTACCACGCGTGCAATTTTGCTTAATCCTGTGATATGCTTATTTGGAATATAAGCTACATGTGCTTTGCCAAAAAACGGTAACATATGATGTTCGCACATTGAAAAGAAATCAATGTCCTTAACAATTACCATTTGCTGATATTTTTCTTCTTCAAACAAAGCAGAACGCAGGACAGCTTCGGGATCCATAGTATAGCCTTGTGTCATAAACTGCATGGCCATGGCTACGCGTTTTGGTGTTTTTTGCAAGCCTTCGCGTGTAATGTCTTCGCCTAATAGTCGGATAATTTCGCGATAATGTGCTGCAATTTCGTTGGAGTTTGTATTATTTTCGGTGATAGCTGCAAATTCTTCGTTCATAATTAATTGAAGGTTTATTGTTTGTAAAAAAGTAGAACAATTATTTTCAAAGTTTATCGTATAAGCAGTGAACTGTCGCCGTAGCTTAAAAATCTGAAATCGTTTTTGAAAGCGTAGTCGTAAATGGTTCTCCAATTATTCTCTCCGACAAAGGCAGAAACCAATAACAATAAGGTACTTTTAGGCTGGTGAAAATTTGTAATCATCTTATTGACAAGCCGAAATTGAAAGCCCGGAACGATAATAATTTGAGTAGCTGCGTTGATATAAGCCAATTCGTTTTTGTTCATATAATCAATAATGACGTTTAAAGCCTCTTCTGTTGTTAAACTACAACTTGTTTCGTATGGCTGCCATTGTGTAATGTGTATATCCGTCTTCTTGTTGTACAGGTTACAGCCTAAATAATAGAGGCTTTCAAGTGTGCGTACAGAAGTTGTGCCAACAGCTGTTATGTGTCCTAAATGTTGAAGGATATGTTCGATAGATGTCTTGCGAACTGAAAAAAATTCAGTGTGCATTTCGTGTTGCCCGATAGTGTCCGATTTGACAGGTTTAAATGTACCTGCACCAACATGAAGCGTTACTTCTTCGTGTTCTACACCTTTGGCTTTAATCTTATCTAAAACTTCTTGTGTGAAATGCAAACCGGCCGTAGGAGCTGCTACTGACCCTTTTATTTTTGAATAAACGGTTTGATAGGTGGTGTTGTCTGATTCTTCAGTTTTTCGATTAAGATAGGGTGGAATAGGAAGTTCTCCCATTTGTTCCAAAATATCAACGAAAGTAATTTGATCATTGTCCCACGTGAATGAAATAGGGTGAACCATATCGTTTTCGGAATGTAATCGTACTATTTCTATAGTAACCGTTTTGCCGTTAATGGTAATCTTATTGGTTAAAATTCCCTCTTTCCATTTCTTTAAATTTCCAACAAGGCATTGCCATACACAGTTGCCTGTGGTTTGAAAAATCAGTTGATAGTCGTTGGGTAACCAAGGTTCCAAACAAAAAATTTCGATTCTGGCACCGGTTGGCTTATGAAAAACAAGTCGTGCCTGAATAACTTTTGTATCGTTATACACCAACAGGTCTTGGCCTGTCAAAAAAGTAGGAACATCAAAAAAATGTTGTTCTGAAATAGTACCTTTCTGCCAAATCAGAAGTTTTGAAGTGTCGCGTTTTGCAAGCGGAAATTTGGCTATACGCTCGTCTGGTAGCGTATAGTTGTAGTTGCTGATATGTATTTCTTCCGGTTTCATTTTTATGGTGGCAAAATTAGTCTATTTTTTTTGAAAGACGAATAAAGTAGTGGTTAATTTACGAACATGAAAAAATACAAGTTTTTTAGCTACGTTGATCTATATAATTTTTAAAAATACATTTTTTATGTTATTTTTTATGAGTTCTTTTGACTTTCGAACGATTGTTCGAAATAAAAAGATTACTTTTGCGGTCGATTCTTATGGAGAATTAAAAATGAAAATAACGAGGGATTATATTATATCGAAAGCTTTTTGAGTTGTATTTAAAAGATGGATATTCTGATGTCTCTATTTCCGATTTACAGGAATATTTGAATATTGGACGAGCAACTTTGTATTACTATTTTAGTGGTAAAGATGAACTTTTTAAGGCGGTTGTTGATAAATATTGTATAGGAATTTATTCTATAACGGATGTCGCTCCGGATGCTACTTTACCGGATTTAATAGAAATACATATTCGGCATATAACGAAAATAATGAATTGGTTACTCCGTTCGAAAGATGTACAAACAACGCGTTCCAATTTGTTTTCTCTTGTATTGAATGCCTGTTTGAGGTTCCCTGAATATAAAGATATTACGAATGATTTGCGTGAGAAGTCGGAAGCAATGTGGGAACAGGCTATTTTAAACAGTATTGAGCGAAAAGAAATTCGTGCAGATGTGAATGTTAGAGTTTTAGCGGCAATGTTTGCCAATGTTAAGGATTTGTACGGTGCAGCTCTTAATTGGCACCCTTTGAAAGAAAATCGTTTTTTCATATCTTCTTATTTTTATTTGTATGATTTGGTAAAGATTTGAGAATTATGGATTCATTAGGTAAAAATCGCTTTCAAATGTTTTTTTATTGGATTTTCCGTGGCTATTTACGGTTCGTCCATGATAAACTTTATTATCGACACATCTCAATTATTGGTTGGGAAAATGTTCCGGAAGAAGGAGTCCCGTTATTGGTTGCATCTAATCATCAAAATTCCCTAAATGACCCATTGGCTATTCAGTTTGCTTTTGAAAAACGAATTGTCAGTATTTTTGCGCGTGCCGATGTTTTTAATAAACCATTGATTGCAAAATTTCTACATAGTCTTGCCATTGTGCCGGCTTATCGTTTGCGCACAGATGGAGAGGAATCCTTGGTAAATAATATCGAATCGTTTAAAATAGCGGGAGACCGTTTACTGAATGGTCATACGGTAGCTATTTTTCCTGAAGCAACCAATCAGGATAAACATTGGTTAGGGGAGTTTTCATTAGGATATTTGCGTATGGCTTTTCAAACTGCAGAGCAGAATAATTTCCAGACAGACATCAAAGTGCTGCCAATGATTTTGCATTACAGCAATTATTTTATGATGCAAAATGATTTGGTGGTAAAATTTGGTACGCCGATATCTTTAAAAGATTATTATGAGTTGTACAAAACAAAACCTCGTACCGCTCAGCGTTCCGTAAATGCAGAAGTGCGTCGCCAAATTGATGATATGATGCTGAATATTAACGATTTGGAAAATTATGAAGCGATTGATTATTTACGAAACACGTATGGGAAACGTTATGCAGAATATCAAGGGAAAAATGCTCAAAACCTACCTGAACGTTTGATGTCCGATAAAGAGTTATGCGCTGCATTGCAAAAATTGTCGGAAGAAAAGCCGGAACAGATGCGTGAAATTTATGCGGAAACGCTTCGTATCGAGAAGGTTACAAAAGAAAACGGTTTGCGTGACTGGGTGCTTGATAAACCTAATTACCCGTTTGCTATTGGACTTAAAGCATTGGCTCTTTTGTTGTTATCGCCTTTATATTTAGTAGCGTTGTGGCCACATTGGATTATTTTTCAAGCACCAAATTTGGTAACTCCCAAGTTTGAAGCGATGGGCGCAACATTCAAGATGTTTATTGGCGGTGTGCGTTATCTGCTGAGTGCGCTTATTACCATTCCTGTGTGTTATGTTGGCGTGTTCTTAATTGATTTTCCATTTATAGGTTGGTTTTGGGCGTTAATGCATTTTCTCATCCTTCCGTATTTGATGATTTTCGCATGGTTTTATCGTAAATGGTATATAAAATGGCGTGGACAATGGCACTTTATTTATAATGTGAAACGTGATAAAAATTTGGCGGCATTGCAAAAAGACAGAAATCTGTTGTTTGAAAAATTGAACGAATTGTTGAAAGTGAAAAAAAATAATAAGAACTAATCTGAATAAAGTATGGAGAATAGAAGAGTTGTAATAACCGGTATGGGCATTTATTCGTGTCTGGGTAAAACTTTGGACGAGGTGCGCGAATCATTGTACACCGGTAAGTCGGGTATTATATTTGATCCTGCCCGCAAAGAAATGGGATTTCGTTCGGCCTTAACGGCTAAAATAGAAATTCCGGATTTGAAAAAAGAATTGAGTCGTTCGCAGCGTGTATATATGCCCGAGCAGGCCAAATATGCTTATTGTGCTACTGTTGAGGCATTACGTAATGCCGGTATTGATCAGGATTATTTGGATACACATGAGGTTGGTTTGCTGTATGGTAATGACAGCTCCGCCGATCCGGTTGTAAAAGCCGTGGATACTATGCGCGAAAAGAAAGATACTACCATGTGTGGTTCCGGTGCTATTTTTCAGTCGATGAATTCAACGGTAACGATGAACTTAGGCTGTATTTTTAAATTGAAAGGTATCAATTTGACGGTTTCCGGTGCATGTGCCAGTGGTTCACATGCTATTGGTTTGGGTTCTTTGCTTATCCAAACCGGTTTGCAGGATATGGTGGTATGTGGCGGAGCACAAGAGGTAAATCCGTTTTCGATTGGTTCGTTTGACGGAATTTCTGCATTTTCAATACGTGAAGATGCACCGGAAAAAGCTTCTCGCCCGTTTGATCGTGACCGTGATGGCTTGGTACCCGGAGGAGGTGCTGCTACATTGGTTATCGAAAGTTACGAATCGGCAGTACGTCGTGGTGCGCCAATATTGGCAGAAGTGTTGAGTTACGGTTTTTCTGCGAATGGTGACCATATTTCTTCGCCCAATGTAGAAGGACCAAGTCGCTCGTTGCAAATGGCAATCAGACGTGCCGGTATTGATATTCGTGAAATTGGTTATATCAATGCACATGCAACATCAACCCATGTGGGTGATACTAATGAGGCAAAAGCCATTTATAATGTATTTGGCGACCAACACGTGGAAGTAACCAGTACAAAATCTCAGACGGGACACGAAATGTGGATGGCAGGAGCTTCAGAGGTAATTTATTCGATGTTGATGATGAAAAATGATTTTATTGCGGCAAATCTTAATTTTGAAAATCCGGACGAAGATTCTGCTAAACTTATCATTCCGTCTAAGCGCATTGAAAAACATTTCGATACATTTTTGTCAAATTCGTTCGGGTTTGGTGGCACCAACAGTACGCTGATTGTACGTAATTTGTAAATCTCTTTTTAATAGATAATTAACTATTTAATAATTTTATAATTGTAAAAAAAAATGGAAAAACAAGAATTGATTGCCAAAGTTAATGAAGTTTTGGCAGAAGAATTTGAAAAAGAAGTATCTGAAATTACTCCGGAAGCCGATATTAAGGCAACTTTAGAGTTGGATAGTTTAAGTCTTGTGGATATGGTGGCTTTGATTGAAAATGAATTTCATGTAAAAATCAAAGGAACAGAAGTCGCTCAGATAAAAACATTTGGTACACTTTATGATTTCATCTACGAACGTTTAAACGCTTAATGAAGACAAGACCTCTTTTTCTTGGGGAAGAGCTGTTCAAACTTATTCCACAGCGAATGCCGATAGTAATGGTGGATGTCTTTTATGATGCTACTGATACGGAAGCAAATACGGGTTTGACGGTTACAGCCGACAATCTGTTTTGTGAGAATAATAAGCTGCGTGAGCCTGGGCTGATTGAGCATGTTGCTCAGTCGGCTGCGGCTTTTGCCGGTTATGATACATACCGACAAGGGCTTGTCCCAAAATTAGGATTTATCGGTGAGATAAAGAAGTTTAAAATTTATCGTTTACCATTGACAGGTGAATGTTTACATACACATTTAGCTGTTTTGGGAGAAGCGGCAGGAGTTACATTGTTGGCAGCAGAAACCAGAGTTAACGATGAAATTATTACGTCGTGTCAGATGAAAATTTTTATTAAAAACGATTAGAGTACACTACAAAAATAAAACAGTCCGTACAACGGACTGTTTTATTTCAGTATAAATACTGACGGTGTTTTAGTAAAATTTGGGTGGAAGATGGGACTTGAACCCACGA
>JAQUTW010000026.1 GCA_028694215.1 Paludibacteraceae bacterium
GCTAAATAAAAAAGTGCTTGTGGCAGCCCATCGGTACTAATACCAGCTATACCTCCAAACACAATCATATACATAACCATGGTAAGCAATGGTTGAATAAAAAACCAAGCTGGGCCTAATATAGTTTGTTTATACTGAGTAATAATATCACGTTTCACAAACATGGAGTACAAATCGCGATAGCGCCAAATTTCTTTAAAATCGACCTGCCAAAGTTTGTTTTGCGGCTTTATTACTGTTGTCCAATTTTCTGTCATAATGTATATCGTGTCATGTTTAACGTGTAATGGAACGTTGTACGTAACTACGTTTCAAGGCACTCTATTTATTGGCTATTTTATCTATTTGTAACTGCAATTCATCTAATTGTTGTTGCTGAATATAACCTAAATCTACCGCTATCTGAAATTGGCAATATGTTTCTAACAAAGAACCGTATGCTATTTCTATAAAGCGTTTTTCCTTATCTTTCCGCCCGCATCGGGTTATCTAAAAAATTCTGATAAGCCAAGCGAATGCCGTCTTCCAACTCCGTTTGGTATGTCCAACCAAGATTGGTGGCTTTGGATACATCAAGCAACTTGCGTGGTGTTCCGTTCGGGCGTGTTGTGTCCCAGCGAATTTCGCCGGCATAACCAATCACTTTAGCGACTAATTCCGTTAATGCTTTTATGGTCAATTCCTTTCCGGTTCCTGCATTCACGGTTTCGTTGCCGCTGTAATGATTCATCAGGAATACACACAAATTCGCCAAATCGTCCACATACAAAAATTCGCGCAGCGGACTGCCATCACCCCAACAGGTAACAAAAGGCACTTTGGACAATTTGGCTTCGTGAAAACGGCGAATCAATGCCGGCAGCACATGGCTGTGTTCCGGATGATAATTATCGTTTGGTCCATAAAGATTTGTCGGCATTACACTGATATAATCCGTACCATATTGACGGTTAAGAAATTCACAGTATTTCAAACCGGAGATTTTTGCCAGCGCATACGCTTCATTGGTTTTCTCCAACTCAGAAGTAAGCAGACAACTTTCTTTCATCGGCTGTGGTGCCAAACGCGGGTAAATACACGAAGAACCCAAAAATTCCAACTTTTTGCAGCCATTTTGCCATGCCGAATGAATCACATTCATTTCAAGAATCATATTGTCGTACATAAAATCGGCTAATGCTTCCTGATTGGCGACAATACCGCCCACTTTGGCAGCAGCCAAAAAAACATATTCCGGTTTTTCTGTGGCAAAAAACTGTTCCACTTCCGTTTGACGACACAAATTCAATTCTTTGTGCGTACGGGTAATAATATTCGTATATCCCTGCCGCTGTAATTCACGAACAATAGCAGAACCTACCATTCCGCGATGCCCGGCAACGTATATTTTTGAAGAATGTTCCATTCTTAAATTGAAAATTGAGAAAGGACAAAGGATAATTATTATTTGCTTCGTTCTTTCGCTAAGTTTAATTTCGTAGTTTTTACAATTGCGATCAACAGTTTGACTAAATCCATACAATCTGCCATTAATGATTCATACATAGCCGTATCAAAATAATCACTATCTTTCAACAATTTAATCCAATATTCTGTTTCTGTGGCTTCTTTCAATGCGATATTCATCTTATTCAAAAAATCGGCTTTACTTTGCGCTTGTTGTGCTTCACAACAAAGAGCACCAATAGCAGTCCCACTTCGTAATAATTGTTTTGACAATACATATTCACCTTGAGTTGTCAGGTATTTATATGATTTCACTATACGTAAAGCAAACGCATATGATTTATCGCCAACAATACCCAATCCTTTCACTGTCAATTATCATTTATCAATTTTCAACTATTGAAGATCGTTCTTCACCATAATTTTTACCAATTCTTCAAACGATGTTTTAGTTGGATTCCAGCCTAACAGGGTTTTGGCTTTGGTGGGGTCGCCAAGCAATTGTTCCACTTCACACGGACGGAAATATTTCGGATCGACCTCAACTAATACTTTACCCGTTTTTACATCTATTCCTTTTTCGTCAGCATCTTTGCCTTCCCAGCGCAATTCCATGCCTGCCTCACGAAAAGCCAACGTACAAAATTCGCGTACAGTGTGCATTTCGCCGGTAGCAATCACGAAATCTTCAGGCGTATCGTGTTGCAAGATCAGCCACATACATTCCACATAATCTTTGGCATAGCCCCAATCACGACGCGCGCTTAAATTGCCCAAATAGAGTTTATCTTGTTTACCTTTGGCTATACCAGCAGCTGCAAGTGTGATTTTACGTGTTACAAAGTTTTCGCCACGGCGTTCGCTTTCGTGATTAAAGAGAATGCCATTTACAGCAAACATTCCGTACGATTCGCGGTAGTTTTTGGTAATCCAGAAACCGTACTGTTTGGCAACACCATAAGGCGAACGTGGATAAAAAGGTGTTGTTTCCTTTTGTGGGATTTCCTGAACTTTACCAAATAGCTCCGAAGTAGATGCCTGATAAATTTTACAAGTCTTTTCGAGATTTAAAATGCGTACAGCTTCCAACAAGCGCAACGTACCAACCGCATCTGCTTCAGCGGTATATTCAGGCACATCAAAACTGACTTTCACATGGCTCTGTGCCGCCAAATTATATATTTCATCAGGTTTCACTTCCTGAATAATGCGAATAAGCGAACTACTGTCGGTCATATCACCATAATGCAGATTGATGGCACGCTCTTTTTTCATATCGCGAACCCATTCGTTGAGATATAAATGCTCTATCCTTCCTGTATTGAAAGTAGAAGAACGACGCAAAATGCCATGGACTTCATAGCCTTTGTCAAGGAGAAACTCTGCCAAATAAGAGCCGTCCTGACCTGTAATGCCTGTGATAAGTGCTGTCCTCATTTAGATTACAATTTTAATTTGCAAAAATACACAAAAATGAATAAAAATACAAATTATAAACTATTTATTTTGAACTCGAATATCCTCCTTTAATATCCAAACCTTTCCTCTGCGAGAATAGGCATCTACAGACATATCCGGTCCAAAAGTTGTTTCATCCAAATAACCTCCGGAATGTATCGGCGACAAATGGTCAAACACTATCTGTTTTTTATGCGTATCAAAAAATAGATTCATAATCGCTTGTTTATCATAACGGAAAACTCTGCGACAAACAAATTGCTCATCAGATGTTTCAAAAATTGCTTTTCCTAAATGCGGTTTTTCGCCATCAAACACCAATAAATCTATCATTTTTGTTTGACAACATTCCTCTTTTTGCGACCACCCCAATAATACATAAGCCGTTTGTCGCTTCAATTTGCAGGCTATCACTTCATAATATAATGCTCCATACCATTTTTCCAAGGCTATTTCGCCTGTTTCGGAAGGCTCATACGTTTGTGGTGCAAACAACTGCCATATATTACCTTTTTTTGATTGTATAAACCCATTAAACTGCCAACCGCGGCGTGTGGGATAATTCCATGTAAACAACCGTATTTGACCATCAGAAGAATAAACTTTCCCTAAATACTGCAAGCTGTCGAACGGATATTCAAATGTTTCAGGCAAAGCCAGCATAGCTGCCAAATTCACAATAAGTTGTTGATTTAGAGAATCTTTCAATTCATCAGAAGAAGCATCTTTAATCTCAGTGAAAATTTTTTGCACTTCTTTTTCCGATTGCACCAAAGAATATTCTTGCGCAACAGCAAGAACCGCAAACAATCCTGTTATGATTGTCAAAAAGATTTTTCTTAACATAATCACTTTATTTTCTGTATTCTACAATCAGATTCCTGATTTTTTCATTAAAAGTAGCGGCTTCCAATAACTTTTCCAAGGTTATATGCATACGATAGCACCAAAAATGATGTGGATTTGCCGGATTATTAATACGTTCGGAGTCAATATCTTCCGATTTTAATTCATCGCTCACAGCCAAATAATCCTGCAATGGCAAAATTGTCCACATACTGTTTGATTCAAGTTGCTGAGAAAGAATTTTTTCAGCCATCTCGGCAGTACATTCTTCAGGTGCTTCTCCTTCGCAATGCAACATGGTGTTATAATAGCGTTGCGTGCGTTCTGAATTTTCTTTCCACCACCCTCTCAAAGTAGCCATATCGTGTGAGCCGGTAGTGCAGACCGACATATAAGGTGTGCTATGTGGATCGATAAATTCCACGCCAAATTCTTTTGGCATACGCTGAATTTCCAGACTTAAAATTTGCAATTGTGCCATCACTTCAGGAACCGAAGTTGGCACCATTCCCAAATCTTCTCCACACACCAACATTTTAGAAGCTTTCAACATATAAGGCAACTTATTAAGAGCCTGTTGTTTCCAAAATTCTGTATGCCGATGATAAAAGAAATCTTCGTGCAAACGTGCCAAAGCAGCCTGCATATTGTGATCCAAAGAGACAAAAAGTTTGGTTGTGTGCAAATTAATACGAGGATGGAAAAGTTCTTTATTTGTGGTATCACGAATAAAAAGCACTTCTGTTTGGAGCATCATCAATATCTCATAATGTTGAGGCTGTTTTTCAAGAAATCCATTTTCTGAAAAGAATTTATGAATTTTTTGTTGCGTATCAAATTCATTTTTTAATTGATAAACACCACATTGACGTATGTCCAAAAAATCAAATATCCAATCTTTATCTGCGCCACAAACTTCCTCCAATACACTATCCGTTATATAAGGTGTCAAAAAAGTTTCTTCGTCAAAATGGACGCCATAACGTTCTATCTCTTCGCGCGACAAAGGCATTGCAAGATTGAAAGTTCCCAACAATCCCCATACGGCATGAGTTGGAATTTCCCATATTCTGAAAAATCCCAAAATATGATCAATTCTATAAGCGTCAAAATAGTTTGCCATATTGGCAAAACGACTTTTCCACCACGAAAATCCGTTTTGAGCCATTTCCTCCCAATTGTACGTAGGAAATCCCCAATTCTGACCTTTTACCGAGAAATCATCGGGAGGAGCACCTGCCTGTTTGTCAAGATGAAACAAATTCGGATACATCCACGCATCAACACTGTACCGGCTGATTCCAATAGGCAAATCTCCTTTCAATACAACTCCTTTGGAATGTGCATATTCACGCACTTCCTGCAATTGTTGCGACAGATAATATTGCACAAAATAATAAAAGCCAACTTCTTTCGCATTTTGCTCCGCAAATTGACCAACCTGTTCTGGCACAAACACCGACAAGTGTTTCCAAAGATGAAAAATTGAGGTCTTATTTTGTTCTCTCAAAACAGAAAAAACCGCATAAGGAACCAGCCAATTTTTATTTTTAGTAAAAAACTGTTGATAACTTCGTTTAGCAAATACAGTTTGACGTTCCTGACGGTACAACTGTTTCAGATAAGCTTCTTTAATTTTAACAACAGATTGGTAATCAACAAATTTAGAATTATTTAAACTGTCTTTTTGCTGTTGATAAGTTTTTAGGAATGATTTATCTTTGAGGAGTCCAAGTGCTTCCAAACGTACATACATCAAATGCAGAGCATATACCGAATTGGCACTGTATGGATAAGAGTCGCCATTGGTTTTAGTATTGGTAGTGTCGTTAATCGGCAATATTTGTATCAACTGTTGTCCTGTTGCTGCTGCCCAATCTACCATTAATTTCAAATCGTAAAAATCGCCTACGCCACAACTTTCTTTACTGCGTAATGAAAAAACAGGAATAGCGACTCCTGCACCACGAAACAGGAAATTATCTCTAAATCGGCAGCGCACAATTTGCGAAGATATATATTTACAGTTTTCATCAAAGCATATTCGCCGATTATAACCATGTTCCCATTTTAAGATGCTTTTACTAAAAAAATCACATATAACAAATTTATATTCAGCACATTCCTGAATTTTCTGTTTGGCAATGACATACCGCCAAAGTCCATTTCCTGCATACCTAAGCGGAAAAGCCTGCTGCCATTCGCCTAATTGTGGCAAATTACCTGTAACGGCTATGGTCTGAGACGGCAAAATGGTAGGTGCCAACACTTCAAAAACATATTGCCCATTTTCTATTTGAACAAATGGTTCTACAGTATGTGCATACATACACTTCGTAAATGGTGTGGTTTGAAAAACCGAATATAAATTTGACAATTCTAATTCGTCAGTTATCAACAACGAAGCCAACGTATCCGATACTGCAACAGTATGTCCCTGCAACTCTTCAAAAATTGTTTTACCACTTTCGTCTGCCACTTTAAAATGATAATTCAAAACCGATTTTTCACACATAAAATCGACAGCCCACACAAAATCGGAATCGTAAATCATTTGCAAAGGCGGCTCTTCATCAATCAAAACATAGAGCATCTGCCCAAAAACCGTATGACATTTTATCCTGAATGTAACTTGCATAGTAGTTTATATCATTTTACTTTACTTACTTTGTAGCCGTTTTTACGCAACAGATTAACCAAACCGTTTTCGCCTACCAAATGTAAAGCACCTACAGCTATAAAACAACTATTATTTTGCATAAAATTTGGCAGTTTTTTCACCCATTCTAAATTACGGGCATCCAACATCAGAAATTTTTCCTGTTCTGAAGATGCAAATTCCGAAGAATCTGATTGATAAGCCTCCAACAATGGCTCTAAATTGCCGGATTTATAGTAACGATTCATATCTGTAAATTCCTCCACTATCCGGTCTTTTTCTTTAACCGCTCCAAGCAACAAAAAAGCCTGTCTTTCTATTGTTTGCGATTCATACAAGAGTTTTATCTGTTCTTCAACAGTTTCCAAACCTTCTACTTTTTTGCCTTGCTTATCTGCCACTTGTTGAAAAAACGAATCTAACTGCCAATCATCATTTGTAGGATATAATTGTTGATAATAAGCCACCACATAAATATTGGCAATCATAGCCGGTTTCAGTCGTCCTACATCGTTGAGCGACAGTTTTGTAACCGTTTGAAGCTCTTTATCTACGTATTGATAATCGGAATCGGAAAACAGCTCTTTAAACGAATAGTTTTCAGGCATTATGGCTGCCTCACGTATCTTTTCTTCCATATTTGCTGCACTCATAACAAATTCGCTTACAACAACTTTCGAACGATTGAAACATTTATACACATTAGGAACAGAATCTAAAAAACTTATAGGAACCAAATGATGAGTGCCAAACAAATAAGACTTTTGTTTTAAACCATTGCCGGAAATCTCCCACAGCAATTGAGCATGCAAAGAAAAAATCAGACACAAAAATAAAATCACACAAGATATTCTTTTCATTTTTTTTCAATAAAATTAGTTACAACACAAAAGTAGGGAAAAAATAGTTTACAATCAATGTTTTCAAAAAGATTTTTTTTAAACAAAAAGAAACAGCAAAAGGCGGAATATCAGTATATGGAAAGACAGGAAAAGAGAAGGTGGAGGTCTCCAGCGGGACAATTACACAAAACCAATACGAGCAAATATCAAAATTGATTTATTCTCCACGTATTGAGTGGTACTGCGAAGACACCGACAAATGGCTTACGCTTATTGTCGATAAAAGCGACAACAAGATAGGTACACACGCACCAAACGGAGAGTGTCTGTTTACCTTTGAATTACCTACTCCACAACTTCAATTCTAACAACTATGGAAGAGCAACACATCAGTGCCTATACGGTGCTAAACGAAATGGAACGACCACGATTGAAAGCGTTGGTAAAAGCAGGCATACTGCGTAAAACGGATATGCGCAATCTGCTCATCTTCGCCTACTACGAAGACAAGGTAAAAGAGATGCCGCGCATGGATGCACGCACCGCTACATCTATGCACTTCGCCATCAGCGAAGAGAGTGTGAGTGTGATTATAAGACGAATGAAATAAAAAAGCCACTTAAGTAGCGAGGCTGGTATGAGGGTTATTTACACAAAAGAGGACGGATTACAACCATCAGATGGTAGATTTTTATTATTATCAGTATGCCCATAATCATCTGACTTAACAAAAATTACTGCTAATATTGCAAGTATCGCAAATCCAATACAAAAACATTTAACAATAAATAATAGCATAACTGAACTTATTTAGTTCAGCAAAGATAAAAACTAACTTTTAAATAACCAAATAAAAACAATAAAAAATGGCAGACGAAACAAAAGTACTTATCAATGTTGATGTTCTCAATAACTTCGTAGAAGCAAAAAAAGAAGCTGATGCCGCAAAAAAAGCCCTTGATGAGTTTATTAAGTCCGGCGAAAAAAATGCGAAGAAACAAGCTGAATTGGCAACAGAATATGCCAAAACAAAAAAGCCACGACAAACCGCCGTGGCTTTTATACTAAATAATTGGTAATTACTGCATCACTCCGGTAGCTTTTTTGTAATCGGCATACGCAACCTTGTAATTATACTCCGCTTGTACGGAATTATTAAATGCCTGAATCCATGAAAGTTGCGATGACAACACATCTAAAATAGGCAATTGTCCTTCGTTGTAACGCAAAGTGTTCAAATCCATATTTTCAGCGGCAATGCTCAAATTTTCATTGGCAATGATAATTTGTTTATAATTATCATTCAAATTTACCCACGAAGAAGACAGTTCACTATTAATTTGATCTGTTACACGCACTTTTTCCATGTTCAACTTGTTAACCTCAACCTTGGCAGCACGTGCAGAATAGCTGCGTTTCCCCCATTCCAAAAGTGGAAAACGAAAACTTGCATAAACCGTAGAGTTAAAAGATGATTCTCCTGTCAAATTTATCATTGGTGTGCCCCAGCCTGCCTTAATGCCACCTACAATCATAGGATTATACTGTGCATATACCGAACTCACATATTGTTTCTGTTTAGTAATATTTTTATCTACCAACAAATATTCCGGACGAATTGACAACACATCGTCTAATGTTTTATATGTAGGTAAATCCAGCTCTGTATCAATTAAATCGGTAACATCTATTGCTTTATCAACAGGAGTTCCCATTAAAATATTGAGATTTTGAAAAGCAACTGAAGCCGCCCGTTTGGCACTGTTCCATTGCAGTTCGGCTTCTTTCAAACGTGTATTTACCATCAACAAGTCGGATTTGCTGACATAACCATCATCAAAGCGTTTATCCACCACATCAAACAAAGCTTTTACCACTCTGTAATAAGCCTCTGCGTTACTAAGATATTGTTTGGTAGCTGCTGCCAACCAATACGTTACTTCTGCACGATAAAGCACTTCCTCTATGGTAAGTTGTTCCGACAATTCAGCTATCTGCACTTGTGTTTTTGCCATTTTATGCTGTGTAATAACCGTTCCTCCCGCAAAAATATTCTGTGTCAAATTAGCTCCTACCGAGTAATTAAACGGTTCAAGTGTTTGACCGGCGAATTGCGATGCTATAAGGTCATACGACACATCTGCCGATAAATCTATTTGTGGCAAATAGCCTGTTATCGCAGCTTTACGCTGATAATCAGAACCGGAAATATCTTCTTTCGCCTGTTTCAGTTCCTGACTATAATCAAGAACATGCTGCCGATAATCATTTAATGAAAGCGCAGAAGGTAACACAGAATCAGTTGGCTGTTGCTGTGCCTGTGCGGTCAATGTCAACAAGACCGCCAAGAATATAAAAAGTTGTTTTTCCATACTATTTTTGAGTTTACAAATTGGTTGTTTATTAATCCGTAAATTAATATATCTTATGAACTGCACAATAAGCCACAGGCAATACCACAAGCGTAAGTAAAGAGGCTGCCAATAAACCACCCATAATGGTTGCAGCCATACCGCCAAACATTGAATCAAACAGCAACGGCAACATACCAAGAATGGTTGTTCCTGACGCCATTGAAACAGGTACGATACGTGATTTTGTGGCAGTTACCACCGCATCAAACGGCTTCAAACCGCCGTCTATTTCAATGCCGATTTGATCGACCAAGACAATGGCATTTTTAATATTCATACCTATCAAGCCCAACAAACCCAACATGGCAAAGAAATCAAGCGATTTTCCTAATGTTGCCAAGCCCAATACCACACCGATAAAAATTAAGGGCAACATGGCTATAATTACAAGTGGTTTCAGATAGGTACGGAACAAAAATAACAAAATACTGAAAATCAGAATAAATGTCAAAGGCAAATATTCTACCAATGCAGCATTGGAATCATCTTGCGAATCCTGTTCTCCAATATATTTGACACTATAACCTTCCGGCAATGGAATTTTATGAACCTCCGCTATCACTTCTTTGAAAGCAGCCGCCGTATTGCCTCCACGTATCGGATCGCACTGTGCCAACAACATTCGTTCACGGTCATAGCGACGAATGACACTATAATTGTATTGAAATTTGGAATCGGACATCACCTGTTCGAGTGGCACCGTCTGTCCAGTATTGCTAAACACAGGAATGGTTGCCAAATTGCTTAAATTAAACGAATCTATTGCATTGTCTTTTAATAAGATTGGCAATAATTGGTCACCTTCGCGATATTCGCCCAGCGTTAAACCTGTAGTCGCTATTTTAATGAACTGGGCAGCAGTTTGACGTGAGATTCCCAAACGTTGACCACTTTCTTGCGAATAAATCGGTTCCCAAGTTGGTACCGGATAGCCCCAACTGCGACGGACATCCTGCACATGCGAATTGGCACGCATTATATCTTCAACTTGCTGTGTCAAAGCCGTCAGCGTATCAATATTATGACCGATAAAACCAATTTCAATCAACGCATCAGGTACCGGTGATAATTTAAACAAGCCGGAACGACACAACATATCAGGCATTGTGGAACGCATCCACACATCAAAAGCCTCTTCATAATAAGCAGTAGAGTCACTGTTGTTCAGCTCTACCAACACATTGGCATAATTTGATTTTGGTCCGAATGAAGCACTCGCCAAATAATAACGCAAGGGCGAATTTCCCATAGTTATAGACACATTCTTAATCGCCGGATTTTTCTTCCATTCATTTTCAATATATAATGCCTTTTCCTGCATCTGACGAATATTATAACCATCAGGCATAAACAAGTCTGCGCGAAAATAAGGTTTGTCCATATTGGGGAAAAAATTTTGCGGCAACTTGCTCAATACAATCAAAGAAACCACCAACAAAACAACCACTGATGACAACGTAATCCAACGATGATGGATAAGATTCTCTATTATTCCTGCAAACCATTGATAAAACTTACTGCCATAAGGATCTTTGGCTTCTCCTTTGGGTTCTTTCAAAATAAAATTACCAAAAGTTACTGTTTGTGTAAGAGCCAATACCCAACTCAACGAAAGCGAAATAGCCAACACAACGAAAAGTGGCTTTACAATTTCGGCTACCGACGATGGAGCCAAATACATAGGAAGAAATGATATAACGGCAATCAGTGTAGCACCCAAAAGTCCCCATTGAGGTCCTGTAGCACCATCAACCAAGGCTTTTTTACGCGGGACACCACGCAACATCGAAATCTGTGCATTGTCGGTTACCACAATGGCATTGTCCACCAACATACCCATCGCAATAATGAAACCGGCCAATGATGTACGATTTAACCCAACATTCATCAGTTGCATTATCAACAATGTACCGCCAATGGAAAACAGCAACGAAGTACCAATCAGCATACCTGCACGGAAACCCATGACCAACATAATAATCAGCACAACAATTACCAATGATTCTACCAAATTAAGTAAGAAACCGTTATTAGCTTCATCGGCTATCACATTTTCAGGATATAAATCAACCAACTCCATACCGGCAGGTATCTGCGGCATATATTCTGCTAATTTGTCATCTACCAAACGACCGGCTTTAACAACATCACGTTCAGGATCTGTTGAAACGCCAATACCAATAGCGCGTTTACCATTAACCGACATAATAGTTGTAGGCGGATCCATATATCCGGTTTCGACCAAAGCGATGTCGCCTAAACGAACTTGAGTTCCTGAAGGCGTATTTATCAATTGATTTCGAATATCATCAAGACTTTTATAAGTACCCGAAGCTACAATTTTCAGTTGCATATCACCGGCTAAACGATCGCCGGAGCTAACCATTTTATTCTGCATCTCAAGTATCTGCATAATATCATTAGGTTGTACTCCGATACTTGCCAATTTTGCCGATGACACAAAAATATTGACCACCTCGGTTTGCTCGCCAAACACATCAACTTTCGTAACTCCATCTATGGTAACTAACTGCTTTTTAATATTTTCGGCTGCATCACGCATTTCTTTATATGTAAAACCTTCGTCGGCAACCAAACCATAATAAATGCCAAACACATCACCAAAATCATCTGCCACATTAATAGCAGAAGCACCTTCAGGCAGTTGTGGTTGAATATTCAATACCTTACGCCGCAATTCGTCCCATAGTTGAGGAATTTCATCGGCACTTGTCGCCGGTTCCAAATCTAACGTAATTTTGGACAGTCCATAATAAGATTCGGATTTTATTTGATCCACTAACCGCATCGACTGTATTTCGCGTTCAATCGGTTCCGTAATCAATTCTTCTACTTCAGCAGGTGTTGCACCGGGATATTGAGTAGTCAGCACCACGGTTTTAATAACAAAAGGCGCATCTTCCTTTTTGCCCAACTTATCAAACGATAATATTCCACCGATAAGCAACAACGCCAAGAAAAAATAGATAACCTTTTGATTTTCTATCGCATATTTTGCTAAATTCATAGTTGTCGGTTTTTACAAAATTAGTTGATAATTTGTACCCGTTGACCGGCATTTAGTGTTACAGCACCTGCCGCAATTACTTTCTCACCAACAGACACGCCGTCCAATACCGATATTTGATCTTTATCATTTAACGCAGCCACTGAAACTTTACGCAGTTCCAGCGTGTCGTTGGTTACCACCCAAACCGATGTTGTTCCGGTTACTTCGCTTACAAAAACAGAAGAAATTGGCAAAACAACCGCTCCTTTGTCATCTGAGAAATGAAAATCGACTTTCACGTCACACGAAAATCCGGGTTTAATAACCACATTTTTGAACGTTTTATCTTCTATCCATAATGATACGGGAATACCTGAGCCATCAGTAGAAATGTCGGTATATTCACGTAAACGTGCTTTATAGTAAATATTATTTAAACTGTTAAAACGCACCGAAAAATCAGGTTTCCCATATTTCAGCACAGCCAAATTATAATCAGCCATATTGAAAGAAACATATAAATTGCCTGTATTTACCAAACGAATAATTGTTTCGCCAACGTTTACGCGCTGATAATTTTCTACCAATTTACGTTCGACAGTACCATCAAAAGGAGACAACAATTGAGCATCGTTCAAGACATTTTGTGAATTTTCGAGTGATGCTTTGGCTTTATCATAGTTAGTTTCTGCCACCTCATAATCTTGCTGAGAAACGGCCTCTTTTGCCAATAAGCGTTGAAAACGTTCATATTGGGCTTTGGCGGTTACATAAGCAGAGCGATCGACCTCATACTGCAATTTAAAATCGCGCGTATCAATTTCGGCAATCACATCGCCTTTTTTCACACGATCACCAGCATCCACAGGCAAATTAATAATTTGCCCGGCCACCTTGAACGCCAAATTGGTTACTTGATCCGATTGTACTACACCCGCGTAATTTTTAGTTACAGCAGACATGGATTTGGCAACAGCAATTTTTACGGGCTTTACCACCTCTTTCGGCGTGTCTGTTTTTTGTCCACACGACACCAACAGCAAGCCACAAGCCGCTGTCAAAACTAATTTATTTGTAAGCATAAAATGAAAAATTATAATACAACATTAAATATATAAACTTTGTAAAGGTTTCTTTCGACCTTGATTCTAACAAGTAATGACTTGCAAATATACGTTTTTTTTATTTAAAGGCTAATAATTTATTTTTTTGAAATTATTTTGGCAAAATATTTGGATTTATAAAAAAGATATGTATAAATTTGTTTTATCAATTCGACAAGCAAAAAAAATAGACAAAAACGACGCTATATCGTTATAAATCAAACTAATAATTAAAACACAGTAAAAGTAAGTTTATGGCACAAAAAACGGATTTGGCCACAGAATTGCAAAAAAAATTCGGTTTTGACACCTTTAAAGGTAATCAGGAAGCAATTATTCGCAACGTGTTGGACGGAAAAGACACGTTTGTACTTATGCCAACCGGAGGTGGCAAATCACTTTGCTACCAATTACCATCACTGTTAATGGAAGGAACAGCCATCGTTATTTCCCCGCTTATCGCTTTGATGAAAAATCAAGTTGATGCCATGCGTAGTTTCAGTGAAGAAAACGGCGTTGCACACTTTTTAAATTCTTCACTTAATAAGGCGGCTATTGAAAATGTCAAAGAAGATGTTGTAAAAGGGCAAACAAAATTATTATACGTAGCTCCCGAATCTTTGACAAAGAAAGAGAATATTGAATTTTTGAAACAGATAAAAATTTCTTTTTATGCCATTGATGAAGCTCATTGTATTTCGGAATGGGGACACGATTTCAGACCTGAATACAGAAGAATACGATCTATTATTAATGAAATAGGCACAGCTCCTGTCATTGCCCTTACAGCCACAGCCACTCCGAAAGTTCAGCACGATATTCAAAAAACTTTATGTATGAATGATGCAACAGTCTTTAAATCATCATTCAATCGTCCCAATCTTTATTACGAAGTACGACCTAAAACAAAAGAAGTTGATAAAGAGGTCATCAAATTTATAAAATCGCAAAGCGGAAAATCCGGTATTGTGTACTGCCTGAGTCGCAAAAAAGTAGAAGATTTGGCAGAAGCACTACAATTAAACGGCATTCCGGCCTTACCTTATCATGCAGGGATTGATTCCGCCATAAGAACCGAAAATCAGGATAAATTTTTGATGGAAGAGGTAGATGTCATTGTTGCTACCATCGCCTTCGGAATGGGTATAGACAAACCAGATGTTCGTTATGTCATACATTATGATATTCCTAAAAGTTTGGAAGGATATTATCAAGAAACAGGACGTGCCGGACGTGACGGCGGCGAAGGTCAATGTATCGCTTTCTACAGTTATAAAGATATTCAGAAATTGGAAAAATTCATGCAGGGAAAACCTATTGCGGAACAGGAAATCGGGAAACAGTTACTCATAGAAACTGCTGCCTATGCTGAATCATCTATTTGCCGAAGAAAATTATTGCTACATTATTTTGGCGAAGAATATACGGAAGAAAACTGTGGCAATTGCGATAATTGCCTAAATCCTAAAAAAGAAGTAGAAGCACAAAACCTGTTATGTGCCGTTTTGGAAACCATTATGGCAGTAAAAGAAAAATTTAAAACAGAAGTTATTATAGATATTCTGAGTGGAAAAGAAACCGCCGAAATAAAATCATATGAATTAAATGACTTAGAAATGTTTGGAACAATGAGCAAAGAAGATGCCTTATTGCTACAAGCAGTTATTCGTCAAGCCATGATAAAAGGTTACATTGCCAAAGAAATCGAAAATTACGGCATTCTGAAAATAACTAAAACCGGCAAAGAATATTTGAAAAAACCATCTTCATTTATGATTACAAAAGATAATGAATTTAACGAGGAAGACTCAGAAACACCTCAACGCAGCGGCGGAACCTGTGCTGTTGACCCTGTGTTATTCTCTATGTTAAAAGATTTGCGCAAAAGGATATCCAAACATCTGGAATTACCACCATTTGTTATTTTTCAAGACCCATCATTAGAAGCTATGGCAACTACTTATCCGGTTACTATAGAAGAATTAAAAAACATACCGGGCGTTGGAGAAGGCAAAGCAAAACGTTATGGCGAGGAATTCATAAAATTAATAAAAACACATGTTGAGGAAAACGACATTGAACGTCCCGAAGATTTGCGGGTACTCACTGTTGCCAATAAATCCAAATTAAAAGTTTCCATTATACAGGCCATCGACCGAAAAGTTGCCTTAGATGATTTGGCAGAATCGAAAGGTTTAGAAATAGACGAACTGTTGGACGAAATAGATGCTATCGTCTATTCCGGAACAAAAATCAATATCGATTATTTTTTGGAAGAAATTATGGATAACGAACGTTTGGAAGAAGCTTTCGAATACTTCAAGACAACCGCTAAAACCGATAACATTAAAGATGCTTTATTGGCTCTTGGAGAAGATGACTACACTGAAAGCGAAGTCAGATTGGTACGCATCAAATTTCTTTCCGAAATGGGCAACTAAGCATAGAACATTACTCTCACATAAAAAGCAAAGTGGCATTAAATTTCGCCATTTTGCTTTTTTTTAAAACGAAAAATTAAAATCCAAATATGAAACAAATTTAAGTAACAAGCCGTTTGATGTTTGGCACTATTTTCGTATCTTTGCACACTATAATTAAAGGCATATAAAATTAAACTAAACATGGAACTTGCAAGCAAATATACCCCTGCAGATGTAGAAGCCAAATGGTATCAATATTGGTTGGATAATCAACTTTTTTCATCAAAACCTGATAAACGCGAACCATATACAATTGTCATTCCTCCTCCAAATGTTACAGGCGTGCTCCACATGGGACACATGCTGAACAATACCATTCAGGATATTTTGGTACGTCGTGCACGTATGACCGGCAAAAATGCCTGCTGGGTACCCGGAACTGACCATGCTTCCATTGCTACCGAAGCCAAAGTTGTGAACAAATTGGCACAACAAGGCATCAAAAAAAAAGATTTGACACGCGATGAGTTTTTAAAACATGCTTGGGAGTGGACAGATGAACATGGTGGTATTATTTTAAAGCAGTTACGCAAATTGGGAGCTTCGTGTGATTGGGACAGAACAGCGTTCACCATGGATGAAAAACGTTCTGAAAGTGTCATCAAAGTATTTTGCGACCTTTATAACAAAGGTTTAATCTATCGTGGCGTACGAATGGTTAATTGGGATCCTAAAGCACTAACTGCCCTCTCTGATGAAGAAGTCATTTACAAAGAGCATCCCGGAAAACTTTACTATCTGCGTTACAAAATAGAAGGAGAAGAAAGTTATGCCGTAGTTGCCACTACTCGTCCCGAAACCATTATGGGCGATACTGCCATGTGTATCAACCCCAATGACCCCAAAAATACGCATTTAAAAGGCAAAAAAGTCATTGTTCCGTTGGTTAATCGTGTCATTCCCGTTATTGAAGACGACTATGTTGATATAGAATTTGGAACCGGTTGTCTGAAAGTTACACCCGCACACGATGTAAACGACTATATGTTAGGTGAAAAATATAATCTTCCAAGCATTGATATTTTTAACGACAATGGAACCATCAGTGAAGCAGCCGGTTTATATGTCGGTATGGATCGTTTTGATGTACGCAAACAAATTGAAAAAGATCTCTTCGATGCCAATTTAATGGAAAAAATAGAAGATTACACCAATAAAGTCGGTTACTCGGAGCGCACCAATGTTCCCATTGAACCGAAATTGTCGATGCAATGGTTCTTGAAAATGCAACATTTCGCAGATATGGCATTGCCACCAGTAATGAATGACGAACTGAAATTTTATCCTCCAAAATATAAAAATACCTACCGCAACTGGTTGGAAAATATTAAAGACTGGTGTATTAGTCGCCAACTTTGGTGGGGACATCGTATTCCTGCCTATTATTTACCGGAAGGCGGTTATGTTGTAGCAGAAAATGCCGAAAAAGCATTGGAGGCTGCCCACTTGAAGACAGGAAATAAAAAACTGACTATAAATGATTTACGACAAGATGAAGATTGTCTTGATACGTGGTTCAGTTCATGGCTATGGCCTATTTCGTTATTCGATGGCATCAATCAACCAAATAACGACGAAATAACCTACTATTACCCTACTTCCGATTTGGTAACCGGACCGGATATTATTTTCTTTTGGGTAGCCCGCATGATTATGGCCGGTTATGAATATCAAGGAGAAATGCCATTCAAAAATGTCTATTTTACAGGTATCGTACGTGATAAACTCGGTCGAAAAATGAGCAAATCACTTGGTAACTCCCCCGACCCGTTAGAATTAATAGATAAATTTGGTGCTGATGGCGTACGCATGGGAATGATGCTGGCTGCCCCTGCCGGAAATGACATCTTATTTGATGAAGCACTATGTGAACAAGGACGAAATTTCAACAATAAAATATGGAATGCACTACGCCTTGTACAAGGATGGCAAACAGCTGATATAGAACAGCCGGAATCGGCTAAAGTTGCTATTGAATGGTTTGATGCACAATTAAATTCTGCCATTAACGAATTAGAAGACGATTTCAAAAAATATCGTTTGAGCGAAGCTCTGATGACTGTTTACAAACTATTCTGGGACGAATTTTCATCATGGTATTTAGAGATGATAAAACCTGCCTACCGGCAACATGTTGATATCCAAGCATATACAGCAACTATTAGTTTCTTTGAAAAATTAACTTTACTGCTTCATCCTTTTATGCCATTCATTACCGAAGAAATTTGGCATGCTTTGGCAAACAGAAACGAACACGAAAGCATAATGGTACAACAACAGCCAAAATCTGTTGCCATTAATACCGCATTGCTTGCCGATTTTGATATTGTAAAAGAAATTATAACATCAGTTCGTGCTGTTCGCTTAGAACGCAATATTCCTAACAAACAATCATTAAGTTTACTGATTACCTCAGGAGCACACAATGCAAAATATGATGCTGTAATTGTAAAGATGTGTAATTTGGATCAAATTGTTTGTGCCGAAAAAGAGCTAACAGCAGCATCCTTTATGGTACGCACTACAGAATATGCCGTTCCTCTTGGAAATCTGATAGATAGCGAAGAAGAAATACAAAAAATGGAAACCAAAATTGCTTATTTAGAAGGATTTTTGACATCGGTAATGAAAAAACTTGGTAATGAAAAATTCATAGCCAATGCAAAACCTGAAATTGTTGAAAACGAAAGAAAAAAACAGGCAGATGCAAAAAGTAAACTCGAAACATTACGAGAAAATATCAGCAGATTAAAAAAACAATCATAATACAATTACCGATTAGAAAAAAACGCTTAAAAATATCTGTAAGATTTTTTTATTCTGAATAAAAATAGTACTTTTGCAGTCATGATTGGGGAATTAGCTCATCTGGTAGAGCGTTTGGTTCGCAATCAAAAGGTAGTGGGTTCGAGTCCCATATTCTCCACTCCAAAATTGCCTCATTGTGTAATGGTAGCACTACAGATTCTGGTTCTGTCTGTCTGGGTTCGAATCCTAGTGAGGCAACCAAAAAAAGTCCACAAATAACTATATAATAGTGATTTGTGGATTTCTTATATAATATTTGCACAACATTTGCACAACCATTACTTTTTTGGCATAAAAAAACAGCCCCGAATCTTTGATTTTTGAGGCTGTTTGAGTATTATTTTTTAGATAACCGCTTAAAATCTTTTTCAAATTCAGAGGTAATTACTATTTTCATTGTAATAAATCATCTAATGATTTTCTTTTGATTTTTGTTTCTGCAAGACAAAAGCGAAAAAAGTTGTGTTTTTTTCGCTTTTGTGTGGTAAGTGGGTGAAAATTAATTAGTTATTGATTTATTTTTCTAATATTTTGTGGCTTTAATACATTTATATTGTAAAAATTATTGTAGTCTTTTATGTTATTAGTTACGAAATGAAAACATTTCATTTTCCCGCTTATAACGTATTGTATATTATCTTCCATATCCGACTGTATAAACATCATAGATTGTTCTATATCATTTTGTACAAATCCAATTACGGTAAATTTCTGAATAATAGAACGAACAATCGTTTTTATTTCTTCATTGGCTTTTGTCTTTTGAAAAACAGACACAAGCTGCGCTATACTTAATGTAGAAGTATATAGTTTTTTACCTTTCAATGAATAAATATATTGCAAACAAAGTTTATCGTTTTGCCGATTGCTATACGCTCCTATCAAAACATTTGTATCAACAAATATATGATTATGATTCATAACTACAAGATTACAATTCCTTTATATTTTTTCAACTCGGAAGGTGTAAGCAAATCGACATTTTTACTTACCCAACTACGCATAGCTGTATCATAAACATCCTCTTTTTTCAGTCCTGCTTTTTTTAGCATAAGCGAAACTAATTCTTGTTGCATTTTTAAAATTTCGCCTTTTGAATACTGTTTTGTTGCCATAATTTTTTCTCCTATATTTTTACTTTGCAAAAGTACAAAAATTATACCAAATATAAAAAAGCGACTGTTTAGGTCGCTTTTTTGCTTAATCTCTTTTTATTTTTCATATAAAGTAGGCATTATAAGACACAACAAATTACGACTTCTCAAAATAACAGGTCTTGTTACATCAGAGCAATATTCTAAATCAAAAGTAGTATCTTTGTTTAAAGATAAAAATTTCAGCGCATTATAAAAATAATTAACGTCGATATAAGTTTTGCCAATAATATTTATAAGAGAATTATATTTATCACCCATGATAAGCCCTTTGTATTTTTGAGGAGTACCATTTGGAAAAATGTCTATCGACGAACATTTTTTCCCAAATTCTTTTTGGAATGCTTTCAGTTGTTCTATCTTCGCTTTGGCTTTAACTGTTTCGGAGGCTAAATTCAAAGTTTTTTTTGTTTTATAAGTAGGTATTACCGCTTTCCAATTTGGATATTTGATATTAGTATATTTAATTTCATTAAAATTTTTATCAAAAACTTTTCCTTGCATGGTACTTGGATATATCACATCGTTATACAACAATAGAATGTGAGTATCAGTGGCGACTATTTGTTGCTTGCCGCCATTTTTGTCGTAGAATACGCCACACAATAAAGGACGAATATTTTTGTTTTCTTTTGTCGCTTGTGTATTTATAGCTTGCAACAAAGAGTTGTGTATAGTTTTATAGTTTAATACTGTGGCAGATTTGGAAGTTTTATTTGATGTTATCGACTTTTTTTCCACAGGCTTATTTACTTTCACCGGTGTCTGTATCTTTTTTACCTCTCTTTTTGCAGCTATTTTAATAGTTGGATAAGGTTTTGTTATGAGCCGGGAAGTCTTACCATTTAAAAAGTTTGCGACTTCTTTACAAAAAGCATCTGCAAGTGTAATAAGTGGCTTAAAATCCTTTTCGGTTAAATATGCCTTATCGAGTATGTATGTTCCCCAACGTTTACACAAAAACGTGTTATTGGTCTTTTTTTGAGCCAATTTGTAACAAATATATTGTTCAAAGAAGCGCGCCCAAATCTCTGTACGCCTATGCCAATATTCATTATTTTTTTGTAAACGTTCATGGCTTTCACTTCTAATTATGGCATCGACAATTTTATTTACATACCATCGGAACTGTGCGCCTGTATTGTCGGGTAATGTTTTTGCTGTGCTGGCACCACCTGACAATGCCGCATATTGTTTGTGTTGGTCGATAAACGAACCAAAATTATAATCAATGGCGTGAGCGTATTCATGTGCCAAACTGCCAAAGCCTTTTTCTTTGGTTAGGTTTATCATGTTAGCCGTAGGTTCGTAATGTGCAAGGGCGGCACTCATGCCACGTGCGCCAAATGCGATACCTATTTGTTGCTCCAAACCGATATTTTTTGTACAAAGAATTGTTGCGAGGTCGCGCAAGGAACTTTCGGCTGCAAGGATACGATCATGGCGGTCGTTGTTTGAAAGCCAATTGCCAAACTCAAAGCCTTTCAGTTTATAAGTTGCCAATATCTTTTGCAAATCGACGGTGTCGCTACTGCCGGCACCTACCACCATAGCAGCTCCACGTGGCTTTAATGATTTGCCTTTCCAATATCTATCTGCACGTCCACCACTATTGATGGTAGCATTTGTATCTGTCAGTTTCCCTTTCATGATTTTGTTTGTTTGTTAGAATAAATTCATTTGTAATAGGTAGGTTGAAAAGGTGCTTTTTGCAAGTTTCTTCCCCAAATATTTTTTAAACCTGCAATTACAGCAATCCTTTTTTGCGTACCCGTAGCTAATGTAATAAGTGTATTTTCGTATGATTCGCTTTGTGCTGTTTGGGGTTGGTCAAAATACATTTTTAACAACGATTTTGTTGTATATTTTGAAAAATCAAAATTCTTTACCGTCGTTTTTTTATTTCCTTTTGCAATGCGCATTTCTTTTGCTTGTAGCTTTGCTACCGGTTTTTTTAATTTTACCATGATTTTTTTATTTAAAAGTTTGATATTTAAAAATTTGTTGTATCTTTGCCTCACCGTTTTGCCATACAGTGTAGGCATATAAAAAAAATAACGACAACGATTTTGTTTTTTTTCGGTAAACACAAGCCCTTATCTTTTTGATTTGGGCTTTTTTCTTAAATCAAAGGCTGTCAATATCCACTTTTTACTTTTGCCTTTATATGTCCTTTCTATAACAATCCTAAATGACTTTGATTCTAAAATAAATTCCTCTTTTGTTTCCGACAAGCTCAATTCGCCAAATTGAATAACAATAGGTATAAAATCTTCAACCTCAAATCCGAGTTGCTTTATCTCTTTGCCGTGCTTTTCGATAATGTGATTCAGACCAAAACCTTTATTTGTTTTCGGCTCGTTTTCTCCCCAAACAATATCTATATCGCCAATATCGGAACGGAATAACGCGGCAATACATTCGCCGTGCTTCACCTTTTTTAAATGCTTTATAGCCTCTTTTGGTTTATGGTAAAACTCTGTGTATTGCTCACCAAAATCTCCAATTGTGCGTTTTTTCAACTTTTTTTCCATATCGTTTTACCCAAAATATAGTTCACTTTCGGCTGCACGGCGTGTTACAAGCCCGGCAACAACAACGCCGCCTGACAGCTTCCATTTGGCGAACTCGTCAGCTATTGTTTTATCGTCCGGGTCGGCTTTTATTTTTTTGAGCAACGTCGATGTTTTGAACATCCCACTGCCAACGTTGAACACAAAGGAAACAAGCGCATCGAATTGATTTTGTGAAATCTTTAAACTTTCATTGTTTACAGTTGCTTCTGCGGTTTTAAGGTCGCTATCAAGCCACATTTCCGCTTGTTCTTTGGTGCAAGTGTCGCCCATCACAACGCCTGTCGTGTGTCCGTAGCCTATTGTAGGTATGCCCGAACTGCAGTAATACGCATTTTCACGATAACCCTCAAAACCTTTTATAAGGTTTTTGCCTTTCCACGATGTTGTTTTCATGCCTTTTGTTTTTCTGTTGGGTAAATAGTGTATAAAAAACCATAAAATAACGGCAAGTGTAACCGATACACTTGCAGCACCGCCAATTATAAGTTTCTCACGTGTCGTCATGTTATTTTTTTAGCAACCGTAAAATTATGGTTACTACAATAATGGTAACAAATAAAATTCCCATGCCAATAAGAAATCCCTTAATCGGCGACAATGGTTTTTCTTTTGCTTCGGTAAGGAATACCGGAACGCTATGTTTGCGCTCAAAAACCGTTGTATCGGAAATTTGCTCTGCCATCAAAATAAAACCGCTGTCGGTTGGAACAATAGAAGCGCGGGCGTTGCCTGCAATAAGTGTAATACCTTTCTTGTAGTCGGCTTTTTCCACTTCGAGGTTGTCGCTCACGCTGCTATTATTCAGGTTTTCCAACAAAACCAAATCTTCTATGGTAAATATCGTTTTCGTTACTACATTGGAAGTTATCAGCGTGTCGTTAAGCACTACCACACTATCCCGTTGTAGTTCCGGGTGGTTGTCTATTATACGCGTCAAACGTTCGCGAGGTGTCGCACAATTCGACAACGAAAACAACAATACTATGAATAATAAGTATTTACGCACCTTTCATTATTTTTTTACGCAAAGCTTGTAATTCTAATTTCATTTCTTCCTGTCCTTTTTTCAATGCCGCATTTTCCGCGTTCAAGTCCACAACTTTGTTGTACAATTCCGTATTCTTGCAAACAAGCATATCTATTGTAGTTTGCAATTTGTCCAAAGTAGAATTGTTGCGAACGCGCCTGCCGGCAAACCAAGAAGCTACTCCCGTAATAATTGGAAGTATAAAAGTAAGCCATTGAAATAAGCCCATATTATAAAGAATTAAATTGTGCTTCGCTTACTGTTTCCGTGTTAAACACAAACTTTACAACCGATAAAGTTTTAGACCCAAAATAGCCATCTACTTTTAGTTGTTCTATTTGTTTTCCCTTTTCGTCGTAAGGCACCACAGGCGGAACCAAACCAATAATTCTCGCATTCAGCTTTTCCTGCAAATCCATTACCTTACTGTTGTACGATAGCGATGATTTCAAAGGGAAACCGCCGTTTGCCGCATTCGAATTTGTTCCGTTTCCGGTAGAAGTTCCACCGGAAATTTGTGTGGTTGTTGTTTTGGTTGTTTTCTTGTTGGCTGCCCAAATTACAACAATGGCAATAAGCACAAGCAGCCCACAACCGCCAAATAAAAACGCTTTTTTCTTGTTAAGTTTCATAACATTATGCGTTTAAAGATTCAACCATTTCAATAAAGCGGGCTTTTACGACAACGGCTTCGCTGTCTATAGCTCCTTTTATTGTGGCAAATTCCTCATCTGAAACCTCTATTTGTGTAGGAGTTGCAAGTGCCAAATTTTCATTGATACGTTGCCCCAAATCAAATAAAGCGGTGGCTTCTGCATCTGTGCCGGTGCGACTGCGTAAAATTTTTGCAAGTGCAAGACTGCCAAATTTTACCGGTGTTATTTCTGCTACACGCGCACCGGTTTCTTCCGTTACATAACGCCCTGTTTGAGTTGATACGGTTTCATCATTCAAACCTTTGATAGTGTCATTTAATAATAATTTTTTCATTGTTTTTATTGTTTAATTTGTTAATAATTAGTTTATTCCAAGCAATGTTTTTAATTGTGCAATACCGGTAGCCGATAAATAGATGGCATCAATATTGGGAGTGGTTGAATTTCCTATTTTCACGGAACCAAAACCACTTGCAATTAATAACTCATCAGTATTCTGTGTCAGCATTGGTTTACTTCCGTACCCACTAATACTAACACCATTTTCATACATAGAAATTACGGCTGAACCATCTGCACCAAAATAGGTAACAGGCACATCATTAATGCTGTGAGTAGCTTTGATGAGTGTGCGTGTACCGTCTTTTAAATAGATTGCACTTTCGGGATTTCCTGCGGGATAAAAAATATCGTACTCTTTTTTTAGTATTCCGGCAAAATCAATATTCAAATATGCGTCGTCGTAAACTCTTTCAGTTTTAACAATATCTTGCCCGTAATGATGGATAAGAAATTGGGAAACATCACAATAAATGCGGTCTGAATCTTCAATACTTCCACCATTCGTTCTAATAACAAAAGAATTTCCGCCAAATAATTCTGCTAAATTTTGATCTAAAGTTAGTTTTGATAAACTATTGCAAAAATACGCCACATCTCTTATTGGGTCATAATGGATAAAATCATTTAGAAAAGAATTATAAATTATGTCGGTGCAAACCCAATCCGTCGTTGTTAAATTTCGAGTGCTTAAATGATCCAACCTAGCATTATAAGATAAATAAGTGTTAGTATTCGCGTATGAGAATAAATTATCAGTTACAACTGCTTCACTAAAAGCACCTATCGGAGAGTTTACTTCATTTGCAATCGTAGCTTTATTCGCGTTTAAGTTTCCTCTAAAAGTAGCAGATGAACCTCTTAAATCGCCTGTTATAGTAACGCCTTCGTCTGAATTTAAAACAATTTTAGCGTATGCACGAGCGTAAAGATTGTCTTTTGCGTGATATGGATCATAATCGTTAAGTTCTATATACGCTGTTCCGTCAGGAGATTTTATAGCTCCGCAGGTAGAACCGACATCTATAACCATCGCTCCATTTGGGTAGGTTAAGCTGTCAGCTTTGCGCATTTTGCCAAGAATACTATCAAATTTGGCTTTACTCATCTTGCAAAATAATAGGTATAAGTTAAATAATCGTTAGGCGAAAAAGCAAAATTCATATCTCCATTGGGATATTCTTTGTACGTGCGTGTTACGCTTACACTGTTTTCTGTGGTTGTTTCTGTGCGCATTTTACAGATACGCCAAATATTTTGCTGCACAAGCGGCGTATTTCCTGACCGCAAAGCCGCATTTAGATAGCACAAATAAACATCGTTTCCAACCTCTATTACAAGGTCGGCAACGGCACTTAACTGTAGTATTTCATTCGTAAATATATTCATGGCTTACTTTTTATAAATGTATAATGCCACAAAGAAAAACAAGATTACAAAAGATAATGAGAGTGCCAATTCAACAAATATAGATGTTGGCACTTCTACCTTTACGCCAATTGTTGTTAATGTATTTGTGTCCATTTTTTAAAATTTAAGGTCATTGTTAAAATCATAATTGCCAAGCAGAGAATCGTCAAGCAGCGAACTGATTGGCTTTCCTGTTGTCGTGCTTCCTGTTGTGCTTGTTGCACTCCCGGTTGTGCTTGTCGTTCCATTACGCGCACTGCCGTTTAGCAAGGTTTTAAAGTCAAACAAATTACTTGCCGTTATCTGTTTTACTCCCGACGATTTTTGAGCCAAAGCAATTGCTATTACAATAAGAATAACAACCATTACCAATATGATTAATGCCTTTTTTTGTGTACTATCCATAATTTTAAATTTTTTATGCGTAAATATTAAATTTATTAAGTCGTTCGACAATAGAATTTATCACATCTTTATTGGCGGTTGCACTCCATCCCCATACTTCGCCGTTTATCCATTGGGCTAAATTCTCACCCGAACCGTATTTGTCGTAAAAATAATTGGCTACTCCCACAAATACACGGTCGCTTGTTGCCAAATAGTTGGTGTAAATTGATATATCACGTGTCCAAAAATTTACCCCTTTCATATCGTCATACAAGGCTTTTGCATGGCGCGCAATTTCTTCACTTTCAGTTGAAGACAGCGAACTTCCCCAATTAGTATCTGCGGGTAATGTACTTTGACTGCCGGCTGTTTTTTTGTTCTTTCCAACTGCTTTGCCGATAAAGTAAATCAATACTACCAGCAAAACAATTGAGAAAGAGGCAATAGCTGTAATTTTTATTTTTTTGTCGATTTTCATTTTAAACAAATTATGAAAAACAATAAAAACGCAATTAAAGCCAATAGCCAATTTGTGGCTGCCGTGCCGCCATATTCTATATATCGCACTACCGTTTCGCCGATTGGATTTTCGGGCGAAACACCTTTACTTGCTGACTTTTCCAATTCAATAGCAACTTCTTTTGTCGCCGTTTTTTGAGTTGGTAAAGCTGCCGTTACCTGTGCATTTCTGTCAACAGTTGTTCCTTGTGCTTCCAATTGTGCCAGTAACTCAATTGTACCATAGTCCTTTTCAGGGTCGTCTTTGTATTCGGCATATAAGCCTAATTCTTGTCTTTCCATTGCTCAATTTTATTTAAGATTTCCGCATTCGTCAATACTCGACAACTCTTTACCGGATTGGTAAACATTTTTTGCCATTGCCGACAAAGCTGTAAGATTTGCATTGATATAACCTTTTGCAAGGAAAAAATCACAAGCATCTGCCAAACTGCCAATACCGGCACTTCCAAGTTCTATTTTGTAGTAAATCGCTGATTTGTTAATCGTTAAATTCTCAATATTAGAATCAAATTGACGAACAAAATAGACGGCTTCGGCTCCGGAGGGATGGTAATCCAAAGCAGATTCGTTACTTTTTTTATCTTTGAGCGCAGCCTTAAACCAACCGGAAATAACACCAATCCAAAGGTTTACTTCCGCTTTTCGAGCATTCCACGCATCTATTTTTGCCTGACGTTCATTTTCTTGTTGAATACGCAAATCGTCAATCAAAGCTTGTACTTCCGATTCTGTGTCATAATCTGCATTGTTAATATTAGCATCTTTATTACCACCCATCTTAACATATTGGTCGATAAGTTCAATAATATTATTAACAGAATCAATCATATCTTGCAGCTGTTTAGATGTTTTTCCTGCCGGTGCATCTTTACCTGTTAAAATATGATATTTTGTGCGTAATTCATTTTTCAGCCTTTCCTCTTCTTGTTGTTTTTGGTAGATTTCCTGCTCAACTTCCGACAATTGACTGATTTCCTTATATCGTTCAACATCTTTTAAGTATGATGCTACCTCGTTGGCATCCTCCTCATCGGCTGTATTCTTTTTTGCTTCAGCCAATTTTGCTTCGGTTGTCTTTTTGTTGGAATAGACAACAATTCCAATAATCAAAATTACGATAACGGCAAAAATGATTAGTTTTCCTTTTCCTATTTTCTTAATGTCCATAATAGTATAATTGTTATAAAAATTAATCCTACGATTATTAAAATTTTAGTCTGTTTTTCTCTTGTTCCTGTTGCATTGGCATAGCTTTTCAACAATTTTTCAGCCTCTTTGCTACCATTGTTGGCGGCAATTTTCAAAGCCTCTATTTTTGCCGCCTGTTTGCGCTGTTCGTCGCCTCGTGTTACCATGTTTACACTTTTTATGTGGTTCCATAGTGAATTTGGCTTTTTCAGTGCCATTTGGCGCAAAGCGTAATTATCTGCTGCTATCTCGTCAAAAGTTTGCAAGTGGTAATGTCCTTTCTCGTGTTCAATAACAAATTTTTGCGCATATTTCGGTAATAGAAACATGGCTTGGTCGTTGATTTCCATTCTTCCTGTCAGTACGTTTACACGTGCCGGATTTGATGGATTTTCCTTGAATACGGGATAATGCACTATTTCCACGTTGCAATTTATTTACGACGTGTTACCAATACTACAATAACAAGTGCAACCAAAACTACCACGCCACCAATAACATACATTTTTGTTGTTTTGGCTTTTTGAGCTTCAGCTGCCAATTGTTGTTGTGCCAAAGCTGCTTGCTGTGCTGCTGCCGTGTCATTCGCAGATGTATTCATTAAAGCACCACCGGCACCGGTTAAAACACCGCCCAAAAAGCCCATCAAATCGAAAGCATTAGCCGTATTTGACGGATAAACTTCGGGATAAAGAAACTTGATTATTTTTTCAAATACTTCCGGTTGTTCCTCGTGTATCTGTTTTAAGCCTGCAAGTGTAGGCTTTTCTGTGTAAACGCCGGCTTCTCTAAAGAAAACAAGCACACCGTTTGAGTGTGCTTGCATTCTATTATTCAGCTGCCGCAACACTTTTTTCTCTGTTGCTGTCATTTTTGCTTGAATTATTGATTATTTGCTTGCTGCACTACGAGCATAGGCAATACTTACATTTTCGGCAGCTTCTTTGGCTTTTTTGCTCAAAGCATTTGCTCCATCGAGGCTTGCGCCAAAAAGAACTGATACCTGTACAGTGCGACCGGCTTGTACTTCGTACAAAATAGTATCCATATCGGATAACATTTTTTCTTGAATGTCGTCAATTTCTGCGATGGTATCACGGTTGTCGGTTTGGTTCTGATAGTCTGATGGTACGCGTTGTTCTTCAACGAATGATCCGAACGGCGTTTCGTGTCTAAAAATCATAGGGTTGTCAAGCTGTGCGGCATTGTCAACTTTCAGTTTGATACTTTGAATACGTGTCGGGTTGTTTTTGATGTATGCCAAAAGCACAGCGATTGAACGAGGCGAACCTGCAGCCGTTAATTTATTTGTAACAACAACTCCTTCTGCCAAATCGTTGTAAGTGGCTGCTGCAACTGCCGGATTTAAGTTTACTTTTACAGCATCCGTTGCATCAATGTTTTTCAATGTAAATTGAAAGCGGCGACCTGTTTTGTTTTCGTTAACAAATGAGCTGGCACTTCCAAATTCCAACATATTATCGCCGGCACCTATATAGGATGCTCCTTCGGCTTTTCCCATCAACGCCTTTTGAATTGCGGCGTCATCTACTTTGATTGCTCCAATTTTGTCCATTTTTTTTATTTTTTTTGATTAGTAAATTTGTTATTTTTCTTCGGTAGTTGTTGCCGCTGGTGTTTCAACCGTTTTTTTGGTTGTAAATTTGTCGCGCAAAGCGTACAATACAGCTCCCAATAATACTACTGCTACAATGCCGATGATTACGGCGGTTTTTGTTGAGTTCATAATGATAATTTTTTTTTAAATGGTTATTTATAGTTTAGTAATTGTTCTTGTTGCTCTCGTTGGCTTTTCAATTATTGATGGCTTTGTTAATACCGGCTTTAAGGTTTCTTCCGTTTCTTTAGCCGTTTCGTCGTCTATTTCAGATATAACCGTTTCCACATCTCCAACCGTTTGTGTGGCAGTTGCTTTTTTTTGTGTGGATTTGTTTTTATAAACAAAAAAAACAAGCCCGGCAATTGCCGCCAAGCAAATACATATTATAATGTGATTTTTTTTCATAATTCAATTATTTAAACCGTAAGCGTTTTTGTTTGATGGTGCGCTCACTTAATACCTCTTTTGATGCTTTTTTTATGGCATCCGTCCATTTCATTTTGTATTTGGTAGTTTTTACCACGCCTTTAATGCCGGCGCGCTGCCGTATGTTTTTAGCTACGGTAGTGATACGTTTTAATTCCTGTTTAGAAAGTTTTCGTCCCATAAAAAAAGAAAACAGCGTACTTCGTTTTTGAAATACGCTACAAATATACGGACACAAAAAAAAGCCGTGCGGGTTTCGACGGCTTTCGACGGCTTTGGACGGACTTAAAAGGCTTTAAAAGGCTTTCGTCCAAAAAAGACTATAAAAAGGGTAAAAAAAATAACAAAGAAAATGATATTAATTATTATTTACACACACACCGGAACAGGTAAGAAACTTGCAGAAAAAAGAAAAAAACTCAAAATAAATCGGCGTGTGTGCCGGTATTTGTAAATAGTAGAATTAGTTCCGTGTCGTTTTGCTGCCAAACGAGTAACCAATCGGGCTGTATGTGGCACTCCCAACATCCTTTATATTGTCCGGTAAGTTTGTGAGGTTTATATTTATTGGGTAAAAATCCTTGTGTTTTTAACAACTCTATTGTATCATACAGTTTTTTAGCATCTAAACCCCTTTTGATACAAACAGCGATGTCCTTTTCAAACCTATTTGAAAATAATACTTTATACATTTACACCTAATTTTTGGAAGTATGCTTTTGTATCTTTTATTTCGCGAACGCGTCCGCATTTTATATCTTCCAAACTTTTTTCTATACCGTTTTTCATGCGTGGCTCTTGTTTGACTTTTGCACCAAGTGCCAAAAGTAGCTCTATCCCTTTTTTAAGACCAGCATTTCTCGCGTCGTATTCGATTGTTATTGTTGCCATAATTACCTCCTTTTCTTCTTATATTCAATTACCGCAAATATAGTGCTATTTTTTTATTCTGCAAAATTTCTCCACCCCACCACACACGCCGGAACAAGTAAGGAACTACCGTACCACCACGTACAAATAATAATAATTATCCACCTTAGACATTTCGCCGGCACTTCCTCCGCGTTTGTTGTCGTTTTTGGTGTGGCGAATGTAATAATGGTTGTAGTAGCTTTCTAACCGATTGATAACGGCTTTGTCGGTAGAACGAACGAGTAAATACATCTGCTTGTATTTGGGCAAAGGCTGTTTGCTCCGGTGCCCGTCTATACGAGCAGCCACACTACCTGTTTTGCCCATTTTGAAAAAACGATGCTTGGGCAACACCCGCCCGTTGATAACACGTGTAACGTGTTGTTTAAGCTGTGTTTCGCTTGTAAAACCTGTATCGGTGCGCAAATACTCCTGCATAATGTTGGCACTGGTAAATGTATCGTCTTTTTCGGCACCCAACAATTTTACAAATGCGCCCAAAGCCACACCGCCCAATACTATTAAAGGTAATGCCATAGTTTTATTTAAAATTTACAATTATACAGTTCCCGTGCAAGTACTCTTATTCTTTACCGTCTGATTTTGCTTGTTTGCGTTTTATGGTGTGTTTGAATTTCAAAACTGCAAAATTCAATTCAATTTCGGTTTCCGTGTCGGTGGTTTGCATGTCGCTGCCCAATACGTCTGAAATAATATCGCCACTTTTTTGCATAAGGCTTTTTTGTGTAAGCTCATCGGGCGACTGCGACAACTCGTTTATTGTGCGCGACAACTCGCGTATGTTTGCAAAAGTTTCGACTATGGCAATAGTAGTTTGCGTGGCTTGTGGGCTTTTGAGTATGGTAGCAAGCATATACAAACCTCGCTCGGTAAAAACAGTAGGTAACGCACGAGTTTTCGATATTTTTGTGGACGAAAATTTCGACCGCAAATTTGCAAACTCCTCATTTTCAACCTTAAAAATATATCCATCAGGAAACTTTTCACTTTTTCACAACCCATACTTTACCTCTTTAATAAATTATACAATCGTGTGAGTACGTCATTAACTTGTTCTTCTGAAAAGTTATCTTTATTTATAAGTTGTATGTTTTTTATTTCTGATAAGGGAATAACAATACAGTTTTTTCTTACTTCCGAAATTGATAATTGTTGTCTTGAGGACTTACGATAATCCGATATTTTTTCAAAGCACAAAACATCTTCATTATCTACTTGGTAAACATAACCTTGTTTTGTTTTTTCTGTTGATAATAAAAAATCAAATTGAGGTGGAATTTCCCCTTTATTGATTAATGTTTCCAATAATTCTGCCATCTCAAGCATTTTTGCTTCCATAATTATTTATTTATTTTAGTTCATTAAGTACTTTATCTTTTATGCCTAATTTTTCTATTTCCTCATCGGATAATCGAATAGAAACAAATACATTATTATCTATTCTTTCCTTCAAAATGATTTCTTTAATAGTTTCAGGCTCTAATAAATCTTGAAAAAAGTCATATTTCAAGACCTGTCCTATTTTTTTCAACAGCTTTGTGTCGATAGAATCGCGTTTAAAAATGTCATAGACGTTGCTGCGTTCTACGTTAATTTCTTTTGCAAAAGTTGTAATTTGCCAATTTTGAGCATTTACACGCTCTTTAATGAGTTGTCCAATTTTTTTGTTCATAATTTTTAAAATTAAGTGTTTAATTTTTAGGTAGTTACTTTTTTGTGTTGAATTTATTTGGAAAAAATGTTGAATTTATTTGGATTTATGTATAAAATTTTACTACATTTGCAGCCGTAAAACTACAAATGAAGTCGTAGTCAAAAAGTATGCAAAAAATATTTAGATTCAATCGGAGAAAAAAACAGTACTCAAAGATTGGAAGTTATAGCGACCATGAGTTTGGGGGCAAGAAGTGATGCAGCGAGATGTGTTTATGAAAAAAGATACAGACGAAAAGAGTTGATGGATAACGCTGAATAACCAACCGCAGTACAAAGAGTTACTGCACTGCGATTAAATTTAACAGTAAAGTTCAAAATAGTAATGAAGTTCAAATTTATGATAATGCTTTGTATTGTCGGTTGTTATATGTTATAAACACTTTTATTTATGTCAAAAATATTAATAGCTTGTGAAGAAAGTCAAGCAGTAACAGTAGAATTTAGAAAATTAGGTTATAACGCTTTTAGCTGTGATATTCAGGAATGTTCAGGCGGATTTCCAGAGTGGCATATAAAAGCAGATGTTATCGAAGTTTTAAAAGAAAAATGGGATTTAATAATTGCGTTCCCGCCGTGTACTCATTTAGCTGTAAGCGGGGCAAGGCATTTTGAACAAAAACGAAAAGACGGGAGGCAAAAACAAGGTATAGATTTTTTTATGCAATTTGTAAATGCTGATTGTGATAAAATTGCAATAGAAAATCCGGTTGGAATTATGAGTAGTATTTACAGAAAACCAGACCAAATAATACAACCATACTATTTTGGAGATACAGAAAGAAAAACAACTTGCTTATGGTTAAAAAATTTACCTGCCTTAATACCGACAAATATTGTTGAACCTGTTTTTTCGAAAGGAGGATTAACAAAAACTCATATCGGTTATGGTGCAAAAAATAACTCAAAAATGAGGTCTAAAACGTTCAAAGGTATTGCCGAAGCAATGGCAATGCAATGGAGTAATTATTGTTTATAACGGTGATAATATGAAAAGTTGGGGAATTTGGCTAACGGTTTTAATGCGAGGTGCGCACCTCAATTTATTAACCCGCTATCCACGGGACACAACAGCCCCAATTTTTTATATTATGTGTTAGCGTTTCGTGCATTTTTAACTATAAAATTAACAGATATGAATAAAGAATTATTTATCGAGGCAATTGAAGCAATTCAAAAACAAGTTC
>JAQUTW010000027.1 GCA_028694215.1 Paludibacteraceae bacterium
GGACTTGCCTCACGGATTATTTCTAAAATCACTGCACTAACCATGATACAATACCTGAATCTGTTCGTCTTTAACAGAAAACTTAACGCCGTCAAAATAAATCTTACCTAAATGCACAACGGGTAATCATATTATTATTGTTGGACACAAATTGTATCCCCAAATGGGTAAATAAACTTTAATAGGAAGTGAGTCTTTGGAAATAAATGTATGTATTTGGTAGTGAATTTCTTATTTTGTGATTGCAAAAATAAAAAAACATTCAAAATTCTTTGATATATTTAAAAAAAACATTTACTTTGTACGAATTTGTTATTATTTTTTCGAGAAAGATTGCCGTAAATTGTTAAAGTTAATTTATTGATTGATTGATATACATACTGTTATAATTAAAAAAACAAACTAATATGAGAAAACAAACGGGATTTCGGATTATTCTTTTGTCTGTTTTTGTATTTATAGGCTACGGGGTACTTTATGCCAATACAGACAATGAGCAAAAATCTGTTAATGAAACAAATGAAGCCACTGTTACGCTTAACATTGTTGCTAACAGTGCATCTTCGTACTCTATTGTGTATGGTGCTGCAGGAGGAACTGTTGCCAAAAACAATGCAACTCAGCTTGTGGCTGCTATTAAGTCGATAACAGGTTGTACACTAACAACAAAAACAGATGCAACAACGGCAACGACATACGAGATTATTCTTGGACCAACTAATACACGTGCCGATTGTGCAGAAATGAATACCTCTTTGGGATCATTTGGTTATCGTATTGCTGTTTCTGGAAAGAAATTGGTAATCACGGCAACAGATGCTAATCATATGGTTGTAGCACTTAAACGGTTTGAAACAGCTATTTTAAAAAGTTCAACTTTGGCAGGAACTGGTTTCCTTAATTTTAGCAATACCAATGACCAGTATGCCGACTTTTCGCAAACACAGGCAACTCTTAGAAGTATTATTAGTAATGGCTATAGTTATACGCTTTCACAAACATTAGTATGCAGTTGTCCTAAAGACGGTACTATTTATGTGGCACAAGGAGCAGGAACAGATGCTACTTACTTTTATTTTTGTAACCGTACATCTGGAGATACCTCGTCGCGGGTATATAAATACAAGATGGATGGCACATACGTATCGAAAACGGCAGCTTTTGCGGGAAATCACAGTAATGACCTTACGGTTGATACAAAAAACGGGCGTGTACTTATTGTAAATGGAACAGGAGCTCCTACAAAACTTACTCCGATAAATACTAAAACAATGGCAGTCGGAAGTGATATTACTATCGGTAGAGGTGTTGGTGCATTGGCTTATTGTCCGGAACGTGATGCGTATGCAGGTAGTCAGGGTGGTAGTTGCGTTTTCTATATGGGAGCAGACTTGTCTTACAGCTCAGATAAAAATTATTCGCGCAACAATACGACAGAAGGGACCTCTGCATATACGGCACAAGGCATGGGTTGTGATGTGGATTATGTTTATTTCCCGATGAGTGGTAGCAGTAACAATGCTATTGTAGCCTATGACTGGAAAGGTAATTATAAGAAGACTTTTTTCCTTTCCATCGGTACAGAGTCGGAAAGTCTTTTTGAAATTAATGGAGTCTATTATGTTAATTTTTATAGTTCAGGCGATGGTGCTCGATTGTATCGAATTAATATAACCCTTTCTTATACATCAGGGGTGTAAATTAATAAAAATCCAATAAAAAAAGACTTCTTTTGTAATATTAGAACTAAACAACTTATGAAAAACATTCTTTTAATTTTAACAACTGTATGTGTGATGGCTTCTTTGTCTGTTCATGCATCTTCGTTTAAAGTGCTGAATATTGACCCGAATGGGGGTACAAATACCATGATTGCACATAATTTGGTTTATGATATAGGTGCAAGTTTTATTGTTACCAATCCTACGCGTGCCGGTTATACGTTTGCAGGGTGGACAGGTTCCGGTGTAAATTATCTCAGTAAACGAGGTTTTACCGGTTCTACAGCAACGGAAGTTTCGTTTAATGGTACGAGCGATTATTATAATCTTGGACGTACATATATGTACACAGACCGTATTACTGTAAATCTTTGGGCATATATGGCAAACTGGTCGGAGTATAACTCTGTAGGTATGCGCATGATAAGCTGTACACAAACAGGTGGGTGGTGTATAGAGCCGACTGCTGACGGTAATATTCGATTTCAGTGTTACGACAGTGGAGTTGGTTATAAGTCTGCTATAGCGTCTGAACTTTGGTCGAGTTTAGCAGCAGGTTGGCATATGTTTACGCTTACATTTGATGGTACAAATGTACGTGGCTATATTGATGGGGTGTTGAAATGTGCAGGTAAAGATTTTGAAAGCGGTGCTATTGGTTATCATGCAGCTAACAGTATTTTATTGGGAGCGGAAGCTGGTACCGGGGATACTCCTGCCGGTTCTTATTTTAAGGGGAAAATAAAGGATGTTACCATTGCAAAATCAGCACTCGGTACCAAAGAGGTTGCAGACCTTTATTCTGTAACGAAGACTCTATGTAATGATAATGCTACCACGGTACGTTATTATGTTCCTACTTCTAATGCTGCTTTGAAAGCTTCGTGGACTGCCAATGCAGCAACAACCCTTACCATAAATCCTAATGGTGGAACTAATACGATGAGTGAAAGTAGTTATAGTCAATCGGCAGGAACAGCACTGACGGTTACCAATCCTACTCGTCCCGGTTATACATTTAAAGGTTGGGACGCTACAACAAATAAATATATTAGTAACTATCAAGGTTTTACTTGCTCTTCTACCACGGAAGTATCTTTTAATGGTACAAGTACTTATTATGATCTTGGTCGTACCTATATGTTTACGGATGACATTACTATAAATCTTTGGGGTTATATGGCAGATTGGTCAGAGTATGCTTCGTCTGCTATGCGTATGATAAGTTGTACGCAAGGAGGAGGATGGGGAATTGAAAGAAATGGAGATTATATACGTTTTGGAATTTATGATGCAGGAGCAAACGGTTATAAATCCTTTACTCTCTCTAAAAAATGGGCAGATATTTCAGCTGGTTGGCATATGTTTACCATGACTTTTGATGGAGCACAAGCAATGGGCTTTATTGATGGAAAACTTGTTGGTCGTAGTGCCGTTTTCTGTGGAAAGATAGGTTATAGTTCTACGAATAGTATTTTGTTAGGGGCCGAAGTTGGCGATGGTAACACTCCTGCCGGTAGTTATTTTAAGGGTAAATTAAAAAATGTCTGTATCATGAATGTCGCCATCACTCCCGAAGAAGTATCGTCACTTTATGGAACTCCGGGTGTTGCGCGTTATTATTTCCCGACAAGTGCCACCACTCTTAAAGCCTTTTGGGAAGGAGGAATTACGCCCACTATTGTGGTAAATCCGACTGAATTGACATTTACGAGTACGCAGGGTGTAGAAGCTTCCAAAACACTAACGGTCAGTGGCAGTAATCTTACAAATACAATAACTCTTGCCCTTTCCGGAACGAATGCGGAGTTGTTCTCCTTGTCTGCAACATCGTTACCATCTGCCGGTGGTACAGTTACGGTAAAATATAAACCGGTGGCAACAGGCTCTCATATGGCAACACTGTCTGTTAGTTCGTCCGGAGCAGCTATTCAAGGCGTTTCTTTAACGGGAACTTCTACCGGTAGCGGTCCTACGGTTCCGACTTTGACGAAAATATGGGAAAGCACGAATGTGTTGCATGACACCCTTGCACGTTACGGAACCGGCTATAACGGTAAAGTTTATGCTACAGATGCCTCTCATAGAATTCTTTATTCGTGGGATTCCGAAGGCTGTCAAAAAACATCTGTTGCAACCGGAATAGGTGGCGGTTGGGCTTGCACATGTGATAACAGTGGCAACATTCTTACCAATACGGGCAAATGGGGAACCTCCTTTACCGACTGGCAAATTTATTCGATATCAAATAAATCAACTCAGGCATTAGCTGTTTCGGCTCCGAGCGGAGTAACGTCAGGTTATATTTATGCCAATGTAGCAGCAACGGGTAATGTTCTCTCATCCACAGGCGGTTCTCTTTATTTGGCACCGGCCGGTCAAAAAGTTGCAGCGCGCATTATAGTTAAGAGTGGTGCTCAAGATGCTTCATCGTCATCCGGTCCGACTTACAGTGAAGGAACCTTTAGCAATGAGGACGCTGTCTCACCATTGAATGTCGATAACCTTACGGCAGAAACCTTTATGTGGCGTCAGCGTGGTGGTAATATCAACTATATCAGTGGCAGCACACTTAAGACATATAGCCAGCCATCGAACAAAACGACGAACACAGGCTTTGATGCTTTTAAGTTGAAAGACGTGGAATATGGCGTAATTCCAACGGGAACTTATAAAGCCGATGGTTTCTCGGTATTCACTCTTTCTGATGGTGAAGTGATAGCATCGCGTACCGAAACAAAAACCGGTAGTGTTTATTATGTAAGCATCAAAGTGGAAGAAGTGTCGGATACAAAAGTAAATATTTATTACTACAAAGCAGGTGACGTAGCCGCTATGTACACGTTTGAAGTACCTTCTATAACGACTAATTCGTCAGTTGAAACAGTATCAAACTTTATATATTATACGTCTGATAATACGTTTTATGTAGAAGGAATTACAGCTTCCGAAATAACGTTTTACTCCTTAACCGGTCAAAAGTTGTGTAGTGCAACCAATAGCAACTCTTTGACTTTTGGTTCCTTGAAAGGAGCTTATGTGGCAAAGGTTACAGATGTTTCCGGTGGCATATATACAGGAAAAGTTGTGATAAGATAAATCATAATTTCGGATTATAAAAAACGAGGTTGTCTGATAAAGACAACCTCGTTTGCGTGATAGTTCTTTAATAACCTAAAATCTTCAGCATTGATTTATAACTTTGTTCTTTAGCAAAGAGTTTGGTAACATATTCGCCTTCTTCGTCTTTGTCTATAACCACAACTTTTGGGCCGGGAATAAGACAATGTTGTATGCCACCAAAACCGCTTAAAGCTTCCTGGTAAGCTCCCATATGAAAAAAACCTACAAATTGTTCCGGGTTGAGTGCATTTTTAGGGAGGAAAACGGCATTCGAATGTGCTTCGGCATTGTAAAAATCTTCGCTATCGCATGTTAAACCGCCCATATGTACCCGTTCATATTCAGAATCCCAGTTATTTATGGCTAACAATACGTAGCGCTGGTTGATAGCCCAAGTGTCGGGTAATGTAGTCATAAACGAACTATCAATCATATTCCATAACTCGCGGTCGTTTTGTTGCTTCTGGTTGACAATAGAGTAGAGCATGGCTCCGCTTTCGCCTACTGTATATGAACCAAATTCCGTAAAAATATGCGGTTCCGGAATGTTATTGTTGCTACAAGTGTTTTTAATTTGTGCTACAATTTCTTCCGACATATATTCATAATCGTATTCAAAATCCAAATGTGCTTGTATGGGAAATCCACCACCAATATTGAGTGAATCTAATTCCGGACAGATTTTTTTCAATTCGCAATAGAGATTAACCGCTTTATTTAATTCATTCCAATAATAAGCCGTGTCTTTAATACCGGTATTGATGAAAAAATGTAATAATTTGAGATGTACGTGTGGGTTGTTTTGAATTTTTTCTTGATAATAGGGTAAAATGTCATTATATCGAATGCCTAAACGTGAAGTATAAAAATCAAATTTAGGTTCTTCTTCTGCAGCAATGCGTATGCCAACGTTGAATTGTGTATTATCGTCTGGTTGAAATAAATCCAATTCAAATTTATTATCCAAAATAGGAATAACGTTTTTAAAACCAAGACGCATTAAATTCTGAATGTTTTCTACATATTGAGGTCGTTTAAACCCGTTGCATAATATAAAAGTATGAGGGTCTAAATGTCCGGATTCATACAAAGATTCTAAAATATTGATGTCAAATGCTGATGAGGTTTCAATGTTTACGTTGTGTTTTAAAACTTCTTCCATAACAAACGAAAAATGAGAACTTTTTGTACAGTAGCAGTAATGATAATCTGCTTGATAGTCCACCTTTGCCATGGCTACGTTAAACATTCGTCGCGCACGTTGAATATTTTCGCCTATTTTTGGTAAATAACTGATTCTTAATGGAGTACCATATTGTTTTATGAGATCCATTAATGGAATGCCAAACCAGTTTAAATTACCGTCGGTAATGGTAAACTCTTCCTGATTTAACTCGAAAGCCTGTTCAATTAAATCAATGTATTTGTTTTTCATTTTCAATAAAATTGAAATCCGATTTAATTACATTTGTATTTTTAATGCAATGTAAATCGGTTGGATTTGTAAAAATGGTAAAAAACCAATGATTTTGGAGCGCAAAATTACATAAATATATTATTTGCACAAAACAAAATAGGAAAGAAATAACCATATAGGCAAAAAAAAGAAAAAGTCCATTGTTTTGTTGCACAAAAAATTACTATTAAATGGAACGCCTATGCTGCTTGTAAAAACATTCTTTGATAATGTGCTTATAAAAATGTTAAAAATTTTGTTTTTTATTTTAAAGATACATATCTTTGTGATGATTAAATTTATTATTTTTTTGTAGTTAGTTAACGGTGATTATTTGTAATTACTTGTAAAAAAGATAAATGTATTAAAAGGCGTAATTTTGTGTGTTTAACAATTTTTTAATCTAAAAAAATATTATGAAAAAGACAGGTTTAATATTGTGTGTTGTGTTGATGTCGGGCTACTTGTTCGCACAATGCGGTATGACAGGTATTTGGTATAGTACATGGTATGTGCAGAACGGTCGTTATCTTTGGCATGCTGGTCATGGTAATGGGTCAACACGACAGATGCTGGGTGATGTGAATGGTGACGGTAAGGATGATGCGGTTGTTTTCTTTTCTGACGGGACATGGTATGTGTCCATATCGAATGGAACAACATTTAATAACTATTCCAAATGGCATAGCGGTCACGGACAAGGTTCTTCAGCTCAAATGTTGGGTGATGTGAATGGCGATGGCAAGGTTGATGCAGTAGTCTATTTTTCAACAGGCGATTGGTATGTGGCTTATTCTGACGGTACAAAGTTTGGCTCTTATTCAATATGGAAAACCGGACATGGTAGTGGCTCAAAAACACAAATGTTGGGTGATGTGAATGGTGACGGTAAGGCTGATGCTGTAGCTTTTTTTGATACATCGGGTTTTATGGGGAAATGGTATGTGGCCTTAAGTGACGGTAGTGCTTCGTGTTGGCACGAAGGTCATGGTAGTGGTTCTAAATCGCAAATGGTAGGCGACATCAATAATGACGGTAAAGCCGATGCAATAGCCTATTTTGATGTGTCGGATATGCAAGGATATTGGTATGGCGCATTGTCCGATGGTTCAAAGTTCGGCAATTATTCGTTATGGAAAGCAGGACACGGATCGGGTTCAGCTAAACAAATGATAGCCGATGTCAATGGCGATAAGAAATGCGATGCCATTGCTTACTTTTCGTCTGGTGATTGGTATGTTGCTTATTCAACTGGTAGTACTTTTAACGATTATTTTCAATGGAAAACAGGAATGGGTTCTGATGCCACTACTGTATTTTCGGCTGATCCTAAAGGTGAAGGGAAAGTTGCTGCTATAGCTTTTACAAACGGCGTATGGAATGTGTTGCCATCGGGTTACGGCCGACCACTTCTTTTGAATTTGTGGGATGCGTGGGACATTAAATCGGTGCCTTATTCGCGTGGTACTTACCAACAGTACGATAGTGGTGATTCTATAGTCATTCGCGAACACTTGGCTGAAATCTCTGCTGCACAAATTGATTATTTGCTTATGGATGAAACCAACAACCTTTATGTTGAAGGCGGTATTATTTTCAATCGTGCCATTGCTGTGGCAAAGGAAATCAAAAAATGGAACGAAAATTTGGTCAATCGCCCCATGCGTTATGTATTTGCCATCGGAGGAATACAATTTTCGGGCAATCCGCAAACTATAGAAGATGAAGCCAAAGAAGTTTGGAACAATGTTATCAATCGCGAAGGTACAGGAGGCTTGGACACATATTTGTTGCAAGATGGTAAACCGTTGTTGGTGTGTTACTACGGTGTGGAATCGTACCGTCAGGCGTGGTACAACATTGCTCATCCATGGTCGGACAAGTTTACTGTGAGATGGTGCAATGGTACCAATAGTAATACGCCCGATCTTTACGGTTGGGGCATTCCCAATGGGGCGATTAACAGTACTTTTCTGATGGAAGTGATGCCGGGATGGAATAATCATAAAGGTTCGTTTGTGTCGCGAACTTATAGTGCTGTCGAAGGTGATTTTTATCGTAAGTTGTGTTGGGACAGAGTACTTTCGAAAAAACCGGAACAAATTATTATCAATTCGTACAATGAATATGCAGAAGAAACTGCTTTGGCCAAAACAAATACATCGAATTTAGTAACACCTTCCGAAAAATGGAGTTCACCTTCTATGTATTGGGATATGACTGTTAGCTACGTTGCACAATATAAAGCGGCAAAAAGTTGCACGCCACCATCACCTGCTTTTAATGTGGACAAAACACATTCCGAAGTTCCAACCAATTTTACGTTTATCAATGAGACGGCTAATGCGGTAAATTATCAGTGGGACTTTGGCGATGACACCTATTCCATTGAACCAAATCCGATACACTACTATGCTGCTAATGGCACATATACCGTAAAGTTGAAGGCTACGGGTACCGGAAATCCGGTGGTAATGGAAAAGACGAATTACATCACGGTGGGACCGACTGTTGATATTGTTTTTGCTTGTACTGATCGTATCTTTATCAATCCGAATGTGGTAACTGACGAGTTGTACATCAATAGTACTTTTACCATTGAAAAGGTGGTGGTGTACGATTCTCAGGGTAAATTTATTCGTGAATACAAAATGTCTGGCAATGCGGTAACGCTATTTGTAACTGATTTGGAATCAGGTACGTATGTTGCACAAGTTTTTGGACAGTCTGAAAAGGCCTTGGCTAAGTTTGTGAAGAAGTAAGTTATCTACTTTAAAATTAAATCACATGACTGTAAAATGTTTTTGGTTTGTTATAGGTGTATTGTCGCTTTTCGTTGGCGAAACCGTATGGGCTGAGACTGCCGTGTTGTGGAAATCCGGTCATGGCAGTGGTTCTAAAACCCAAATGCTTGGTGATGCCAATGGTGATGGTAAAGCCGATGCCATTGTGTTTTTCGATGCTACCGACTTTGCTGGGAAATGGTATGTAGCCTTGAATAATGGTGGCACATCGTGTTGGCAGGAAGGTCATGGCAGTGGATCAAACAACCAATTGGTAGCTGATGTCAATGGTAATGGTAAAGTTGATGCTGTGGCTTATTTTTCAACAGGCAATTGGTACATTGCTTATTCCAATGGCTCAAAGTTTGGTGATTATTCAACGTGGAAAACCGGCCATGGCAATGGCTCAAAAACTCGATTTTTAGGCGATGTGAATGGCGATGGTAAGGCTGATGCGGTAGCTTTTTTTGATGCCGGAGGGGATTTTGCTGGTGCATGGTATGTGTCGTTGAGTGGCAGCTCTGCTAATTCGTGTTGGCGAACTGGTCATGGCGCTAATTCCACTTCACAAATGTTGGGCGATGTAAACGGCGATGGGAAAGCCGATGCTGTAACCTATTTCCATAATATTACGGTGAGCAATGTGGCTTATACGGGTGCATGGTTTGTTGCTATATCCAATGGTAGTGGTTTCAACAATTATACAATGGCAACAAGTGGCCATGGTAACGGTTCTGGCAAACAGTTCTTGGGTGATGTGAATGGCGATGGTAAAGCCGATGCCATTGTGTATTTTTCATCAGGTACTTGGTATGTCGCTTATTCATCAGGTACTACTTTTGGAAATTATTTTACATGGAAATCAAGCTTCGGAGGTAGTAGCACTACACAGATGGTGGCCGATATCGACGGCGATAAAAGAGTTGAACCGTGTTATTATATTAATGGTAATTGGTACATTCCTGAATTGAATAGTTATACGGCTACATACGATGCGGCTGGCGGAAGTCTCGTATCTTCAATTACATATACTACGGCAACTAATTTGACTTTGGCGGCTATGCCTTCCAGAACTGGCTATTCATTTGTAGGATGGAAGGCACATTCCACTACGCCAAATACCTCATGGACAGAAAACGAAATTTATGATGGCGGACAAATTATGGGTACGGGAAACTACGGTGATGTTACATTTACAGCACAATGGATTTTGAACGTTGCGCAAATAGATTCTACTTATTATGCCAACTTGCAAAGTGCTATTAATGTTGCCACCTCAACCGATGTTATCACACTTCTTGCTAATAACACAGAGGATATTATTATCAATAACACGGTGAAAATTGTGACCAACAATAAAACCATTACCGGAGGATTGATGGTAGAAACTAATGGAATACTTGAGATTATAAACGGTAGTACATTGTTTATAGATGGTAATTGCAATTTAATATCGAATGAAAACAGCTCTGCAAGGGTGGATGGCACTGTAAATGTGAGTGGCCGTTTGATATGGAAGAAGTCCATTGATTTGACAACTTCTACGGTCGCAAAACGCAATCAGTGGTTGTCGTTGCCTTTTGAAGTGAACATAAAAGACATCATAGGACCGACAGTTTCGGATGGTACCAATGAATATACATTTCAAGATGTTTACGGTGAAGCGTGGCGTTTGGCTTATTATGATTCACAAGCGCGTGGATTAGCCAACCGTACAGCCATTTCCACTAACGAGTTTTTTAAGACGGTAGATAAAACGACGGGATCGCTTCTACCGAAAACTGGTTATGTGATGCAGTTAGCTCTCAATTTAAACCAAAATATGACGATAGAGTTTCCATCGAAGCAAATTAATGACAACGTGATTAATGCTACTGATGTCAGTGGCAAAACGCTGGTCGAAACATCTGGTAGTGCCGCTCATAAAAATTGGTGGCTGATAGGGCAACCGTATTTTACGGAAACCAAATTAAAAAGCGACGGTCCGCAATTCCTTTGCAAAATGGTGGGCGGTATTGATCATTACGAGTACTATTTGTGGTTTGAAAATGAGGCTTTGGATGTATATGGCAGTGCATTTGTACAGTATAGTGGAACGGCTACTTTTGTTGAAAAATCGTCGGAAGCGATGCAAAGTGTCCCAAGATTTGCTCCTTTATCGATAGACGATAGGGAATATTATTTGCTGATTTTGTCGCAAGGCGAACAAAATAGGCGCATTGGCGTTATTTTGTCCGATGATGGCAGTAACGATTATATCCCCAATCGTGATTTGGCACCATTAGGGGCGGATGCAACCATTCAATTTTATTGTCTCAATGGTCAGAAATTAATTTTCAATGATATAAAAAAACAATCGCAGGATGTGGTGTTGGGTTATTCGACTATTATTGCCGGAGAATTTTCCATTGCGCTGACGCAAAAAAAATTAATTCCGGACAATGCGCGTGTTACTTTGGAAGACAAAAGTAATGGTAAACACGTTGATTTGAGTACACAGAATTATATTTTTCATAGTGAATCAGGAACTTTTGACAACCGTTTTGTGTTACATATTGATAAATTGACCACGGGTGTTGCTTTGTTGAACAATAGCAATATTGTACAGATAGGTAATGCTCTAATAATAAATAATTTATTGGAAAAATCTCCTGTTGTGCTTTATCATGTTTCCGGTCGGCTTATTGGTCAGCAGTTGCCTGTTAATAATGGAATTTTATTTAACAACTTGTCTCAAGGCATATACATTATAAAGATTGGCGACCAAGTGGTAAAATTTGCCGTAAAATGATTGTTTAACAGGTTTGAAATAAGTTACATGATACGAAAAATTGTCATACTATCAACTTTTTTATTAGTGACAGCAGGAGTTGTCGGACAACCGAGTATTTTAGATCCGAGTTTGTTAAGTTTGGATGCTGGCATTAATTATCGTTGGACGGACGATGTTTGTTGGGTGGAGAGTCCGACAAAGATTCCTTCTGATCCCTTTGTCGAAATGTTGTTACCTAATGTTCAACTTATTTATTCCACAAGTTGGGGTGGCTTTGATAATATTGGTGACCCTGTTCCTGTGGAAGGAGGAATAGAAATTTTAGTGGCATATATAATTGCCTATGGCGTATGGAAACGCAGAAAACGAGTGGGTGTTAAAGGTGAGTTTTTGTTTTTTGTTTCGTTTCCCCGTTTCTATTTCTTTTTCAGGTATTTTGCTTTAATGGCGTTTGCTTTTGCAATACTTTCCGGATTGTTGGGGTTTACAAGTTCAGGGTCCATTTTCGGAATTTGCAGAATAATGCCCGGGTAAACTTTGTTGGGGTCTTTTATTTGGTAGGAATTGGCTTCGTAGATATATACCCAAAATGCCTGTTCGCCATACCAGCGGCGTGCTATTTGTGCCAGTCGTGAGCCATCTTTTACCATTTCCGTTCCCATAAATTCGTCATATTTTAAAAACAGTTGCTTGTCTTCTTTGTTTTGTGTAGCGTTTGCAGATTGTCCTAAAACAGAAACAGCCGATAACAGACCGGCAAAAATAAGAAATGGGAGTTTTTTCATGGTGTCTTTTTTATTAAGATGAATAAAAGTTTTATGCAAAGTTATAAATTAATTTGTTTTAGTGAGTTATTTCACAAAAATATTCAATAAAAATTATTAGGCAGAATACAATCTGAAAAAGATTTGTATCTTTGTAATTCAACTTTTAAACAAAAATATTATGAAAAGTATTAAAGGAACTCAGACAGAAAAGAACTTGATGACGTCTTTTGCAGGCGAGAGTCAAGCACGTATGCGTTACACTTATTTTGCAAGTGTCGCAAAAAAAGAGGGTTTTGAACAAATAGCTGCCATTTTTTTGGAAACAGCCGATCAGGAGAAAGAACATGCCAAACGTATGTTCAAGTATTTAGAAGGCGGTATGGTAGAAATAACGGCTAAATTCCCCGCCGGAGTTATTGGTAGAACCATAGATAATCTTCAGGCAGCAGCAGCCGGCGAAAACGAAGAATGGAGCGAACTTTATCCGCATTTTGCTGACGTGGCTGAAAAGGAGGGATTTTTGGAAATTGCAGAAATGTATCGTAAAATTTCGGTTGCCGAACGTGGTCATGAGGAACGTTATCGTGCTTTTGTAAAAAATATTGAAGCAGCTGCCGTGTTTGCAAAACCGGGCGAGGTGGTTTGGCAGTGTCGCAATTGTGGTTATATTCATGTAGGCAAAGAAGCACCTGAGAAATGTCCTGCTTGTTTACATCCGCAAGCCTATTTTGAAGTAAAAAAGACGAATATGTAATTTAATTAGATAGCGTATAAATAGTAAGCGTGAGAAAATTCATTTTCTCACGCTTACTTATTCTAACGAGATATGTTTTGGTTTTCTGTCATGCATCAATATTGGCGTAGGTGGCGTGTGCTTCTATAAAATCACGGCGCGGTTCTACGTCATCTCCCATCAACATAGAGAATATACGGTCGGCCTCTGCAGCATTTTCAATAGTGATTTGTCGCAAAGTACGGGTCTCGGGATTCATGGTTGTGTCCCAAAGTTGTTCTTGGTTCATTTCACCTAAACCTTTGTAACGTTGAACATGTATGCCTCCGTCTTGACCATTATTGCTGTATTGTTCAATAAATTGTAAACGTTGTTTATCGTCCCAGCAATATTGTTCTACTTTACCTTTTTTGCAGAGATAGAGTGGCGGCGTGGCAATATACACGTGTCCTTCGTCCAATAAGGCTTTCATGTGACGGAAGAAGAATGTTAAAATTAATGTTGCAATGTGACTTCCATCAACGTCGGCATCGGTCATAATAATCACTTTATGATAACGTAGTTTTGTGATATTCAGTTCTTTACTGTCATCTTCTGTTCCAATGGTAACGCCTAAAGCGGTATAAATATTTTTTATTTCTTCACTTTCGAGTACTTTGTGGTGCATGGCTTTCTCTACGTTCAAAATTTTTCCACGCAAAGGTAAGATGGCTTGAAATAGACGACTTCTGCCTTGTTTTGCAGTTCCGCCGGCAGAGTCTCCTTCGACCAAAAAGAGTTCACATTTTTTAGGGTCTTTTTCTGAGCAGTCGGCCAGTTTGCCTGGTAACCCTCCTCCCGAAAGTGGTGATTTACGTTGTACCATTTCGCGAGCATTTCTCGCAGCATGGCGTGCTGTCGCTGCCAAAATAACTTTCTCTACAATGGTTTTGGCTTCTTTGGGGTGTTCTTCCAAATAATTTCCGAGTACTTCGCCTACGGCCTGATCAACAAATCCCATTACCTCGCTGTTTCCGAGTTTGGTTTTTGTCTGTCCTTCAAATTGTGGCTCGGCAACTTTTACGGAAATAACAGCAGTTAAACCTTCGCGAAAGTCGTCTCCGTTAATTTCTATTTTGACTTTGTCAAGCATCTTGTTGTCTTCGGCATATTTTTTCAGCGTACGCGTCAGTCCTCTTCTGAAGCCGGCAACGTGCGTGCCGCCTTCTATTGTATTGATGTTATTTACGTAAGAATAGAGATTTTCGTTGTACCCCGTATTGTAAATCATGGCAATTTCAATAGGTGTGCCAAATTTATCGGTTGAGATATGAATAACATCTTCAAAGAGTTTTTCGCGTGAAGAGTCGATGAATAAGACAAATTCTTTCAAGCCTAATTCAGAGAAAAATGAATTGCCCTTATATGTGCCGTCCTCTTTTTTCTCGCGTTTGTCTGTAATGCTTAGTCGAATACCTGCATTTAAATAGGCTAATTCGCGTAAACGCGCTGCTAATATATCGTATGTGTAAACTGTTTCCGTAAAGATGGAATCGTCTGGTAAAAAGGTAACTTTTGTACCTGTTTTGTCGGAAGTACCAATTTCTTTAACTGGTTCTTTTGGATGTCCGCAAGAATATTCCTGCATATAGAGCTTGCCGTTTCTGGCTACTTCCACACGCATATAAGAAGATAACGCATTGACACAGGAAACGCCGACTCCGTGTAAACCTCCGGAAACTTTGTAAGAGCCTTTGTCGAATTTTCCACCGGCGTGTAAAATAGTCATTACGACTTCCAGTGCCGACCGTCCTTCTTTTTTATGCATATCGACGGGAATACCTCGCCCGTCGTCTTCTACTACAATAGAATTATTTTCGTTGATGGTAACTTCGATGTGTGTGCAAAATCCGGCAAGAGCTTCGTCAATCGAATTATCTACAACTTCATAAACCAAATGGTGTAAACCTTTTACTCCAATATCCCCGATATACATCGCCGGACGTTTGCGTACAGCCTCCAATCCTTCCAGAACTTGAATACTATTGGCTCCGTAATTGCTGTTACTGTTAATTTCTTCTGACATTTTTTATAATTAAAATTAAACTTTACTCCCTCAATATAAGTAATATACTTCATATGGATATAAAGCAAACAAATGTACAAAAAATATTTGGAATAGCCATCATAAATGCAAAAAAACATATTAACAGAAGTCTGTTTTTTTCGCTATCTTTGCAATTTATAAAACCATTATAGATGGCGACACTTTGGCAACTTTTTGGAACGTTTACTAAGATTGGCGCATTTACCATTGGCGGAGGCTATGCCATGCTTCCGTTGATAGAACGCGAAGTGGTGGACAACCGCAAATGGATAGGTAAAGACGATTTTTTGGATATGGTGGTAGTTTCGCAGACGGCTCCCGGTTTGTTAGCCATGAATATTTCTATTTTAGTGGGTAATAAACTGCGTGGGAAAACTGGTGCCGTTGTTAGTGCCTTTGGTTCTGCATTGCCTTCATTTGTGGTAATTTTGATTGTGGCAGTTTTTCTGAATGAATATCAAAATAATCCTTGGCTGGTAAAAATGTTTCGTGCTGTTCGTCCGGCAGTAGTGGCGTTGATAGCTGTTCCTATTTTTAATATGGCACGTACGGCTAAACTGAATTGTTACACAGTGTGGATTTCTGTAGTGTCGGCATTGCTTATATGGCGATTGAGTGTTTCTCCTGTATTGATTATTTTGGTGGCGGGTGTTGGTGGTGTATTATATCGTATTTTGAAAGACGCAAAGCCTAAAAAATCTTGATAATGTATCTTTATTGGCAATTATTTTATACATATTTTAAAATCGGGTTGTTCGGCTTTGGTGGCGGAGCAGCAATGTTGCCGCTGATTCAGTTTGAATTGGTAGAACATTTTGGGTGGATTACGGCTACTGAGTTTACAAATATGGTGGCGGTTTCGCAAATGACACCTGGACCTATTGGTATAAATTGTGCTACATATGCAGGTTATTTGGCTACCGGCAGCATTTGGGGATCGGTTATAGCTACCTTTGCTATTATTTTACCATCGTTTATCATTATGTTGCTGGTAGCAAAAATTTTGCAGAAATTTAAAAACAATCGTTATGTGGAAGGTGCTTTGAGTGGCTTGCGACCTGCTGTCATTGGTTTAATTGCCGCAGCTGCTCTGTTGTTGATAAATACAGATAATTTTGGGGATAATTATGCGGATTATAAGAGTTGGATTATTTTTGCACTTACTTTTGTGTTGATTAAATGGCTGAAAATACACCCTATAGTGATGATTTTAATAGTAGCAATTGTAGGATTGGTAATTTATTAATGTTAGGCAAAGATGGAGAATTGGTTAAGTCGTACACAGTTGTTGCTTGGCGATAAAGCACTTCAAAAACTTAACCAATCACACATATTGGTGATTGGTTTAGGCGGAGTGGGGGCGTATGCTGCCGAAATGCTTTGCCGTGCGGGTGTTGGTGAACTGACATTAGTCGATGCTGATGTGGTGAGTGAAACGAATATTAATCGTCAATTGGTGGCTTTGCATTCTACTGTTGGTAAACCAAAAATAGATGTATTGGCTGCACGTTTGAAAGATATTAACCCAAGCATACAATTACATCTTATTCAATCTTTTTTGAGAGATGATGCTACAAAAGAATTGTTGGAGGCTACAAAATACGATTTTTTGGTTGATGCCATTGATACTTTAAGTCCTAAAGTTTATTTGCTTTATCATGCTGTACAGCTTCATATACCGGTTGTGTCGAGTATGGGTTCAGGAGGTAAAGTTGCGCCAGAGCAGATTAAAATTGCCGATATTTCCAAATCGGAATATTGTCGTTTGGCAAAAATGGTACGCAAACGTCTGTATCGTTTGGGAATACGCAAAGGAATAATAGTGGTTTATTCACCGGAAAAGGTAGAGGAGTCTTCTGTGGAATTGGTTGAGAATGAGCAAAACAAGAACTCTATGGTAGGCACCGTTTCTTATATGCCGGCTGTCTTTGGGTGTTTTATGGCATCATATGTGATACGTGTTTTATGTGGTAATAAAAATGAATGAGACTATGATAACAGCAGAAAATATTACGAAATCTTTTGGTGATTTAAAGGTTTTAAAAGGTGTCGATTTGCATGTAAAACCATCGGAAATTGTTTCTATTATGGGAGCAAGTGGCGCAGGGAAAACGACTTTGTTACAGATTTTAGGAACTTTGGATATTCCCGATAGTGGCACAGTAAAGATTGACGGTGTAAATGTAGGTCAGTTGCGAAGTAATGAGTTGTCGCATTTCAGAAACAAGCGTATTGGTTTTGTATTTCAGTTTCATCAACTTTTGCCGGAATTTTCTGCCATAGAAAATGTTATGATGCCGGCATTAATTGGTGGAGAATCACTGCCTCAAGCCGAAAAAGCCGCAAAAGAACTTTTGTCGTATCTGAATTTGAGTAATCGTGCAGAACATAAACCGTCACAACTTTCAGGGGGCGAAAAACAACGTGTGGCAGTTGCCAGAGCATTAATTAACCGACCTGCTGTTATTTTGGCTGATGAACCATCGGGAAGTTTGGACAGTAAGAATAAAGAAGATTTGAATGCTTTATTTGCTGATTTGCGTAAGAATTTTAATCAGACAATTTTAATTGTAACACACGATATGGAGTTGGCTTCTATTGCGGACAGAGTTATTAATATTAAAGACGGACTTATTGAGCAAGCCGGTTAATGTTTGTTTTTGAAAATCATGGAATATCAGACTTATACATTGGTTAATGGCATCCGCATCATTCATCAAATGGATGATTCGCCGGTACATTATTGTGGTTTTGTTGTCAATGCCGGCACGCGTGATGAACTCGAAGGTGAAGAAGGAATGGCACATTTTATTGAACATATGCTTTTTAAAGGTACAAAAAAGCGTAAAAGCTGGCATATATTGAATCGTCTGGAAGCTGTAGGTGGCGGACTTGATGCTTATACTACAAAAGAAGAGACGTTTGTTTATGCTACAGTGCCGTGTCAGTATGTGGAGCGTGCCATGGAGTTGTTGGGTGATGTGTTGTTTAATTCTACATTTCCTGCACATGAAATAGAAAAAGAGGTAGATGTTATTTTGGAGGAAATACAATTGTATAATGATTCTCCTGCAGAGTTGATTTATGATGATTTTGATGAGATGGTTTTTGCCGGTTCGTCTATAGGGAAGAATATTCTGGGAAATGAAAAAACTCTGACGTCATTTACAAGCAATGATGCGTTGCGTTTTATGCAACGTTGCTATAATACTACGGAACTGGTGTTTTTTTCCATGGGGAAAATAGATTTTGCAAAAATAGTTCGTTGGGCGGAAAAATATTTTGCGGTATCTCGTTCCGAAAGAGAGTTTTTACGACAAAAGCCGCAATTGTACACTTCCTCTTGTACTCAGAAAATAAAAGATACGTGTCAGGCACACTGCATTGTTGGCAATAGAGCGTTTGGTATTGATGATGAAAATTTGATGGCTCTGTTCTTACTGACAAATATTTTAGGTGGACCGAATATGAGCAGTCGTTTGAATATGGCGGTACGCGAGCGTCATGGTTTGGTTTATACTATCGAATCTTCCTTTATTCCTTACAGTGATACGGGTGTTTTTAGTATCTATTTTGGTTGTGAAGAGAGTCATATAGAGAAATGCTGTAAGTTAATTCACAAAGAATTGCGCGCAATGATGGAAAGTCCGATAGATGATAAAAAAATGTCTGTTGCAAAGTTGCAATTAGGAGGTCAGTTGCTAATTGAGGCTCAGAATAAGGAAAATCTGGTATTATCAATGGCCAAATCATTTTTGCATCAAAATCGTTTTTTGTCTTATGAAATGGTAATGGATAAAATTGCTGTGGTTTCGGCAGAACGCTTGCAAGCCGTGGCACAACAATTATTTGCTACGGAAACCATGTCAAAGTTAGTTTATAAGTAAAAATTACGGATAAGATGCTGTCAACAGATAAAATAGAGGAATATATATGTGCGCATAGCGATTCGGAACCTGAATTTTTGCAACAATTAGATAGGGCGACACATATTTTTACCATTAATCCGCGTATGGAGTCCGGTCATTTGCAGGGACGCATTTTAAAGATGATTTGTCGTATGATTCGTCCGAAAACAGTTCTTGAGTTGGGTACTTTTACAGGTTATTCGGCATTATGTATGGCAGAAGCTTTGCCTGATGACGGTATTTTGCATACGATAGAGGTAAATGATGAATTGGAAGATTTTATCCGCAAGTATTTTAATCAATCGCAGTATGCCGATAAGTTACGATTGCATATTGGCGAAGCCTTAGAAGTTATCCCAACCATAAATGCCGAGTTCGATTTGGTTTTTATAGATGCTGATAAACGGTATTATGTAGATTATTTTGAAATGCTTTTGCCAAAGGTGCGAAAGGGGGGATTTATTTTAGCCGATAACACACTGTGGAGTGGTAAAGTTTTGGAAACTCCGGCAAGCAACGATTGGCAGACAAAAGGGATTTTAAAATTTAATGATTATATAGCGTCAGACACGCGCATAGAGAAGGTGATATTGCCGTTAAGAGACGGAGTGACAGTGATAATGAAAAAATAATGATTTATATATGGAAACACCGATTTATCAGTTAGAATTTAAGGTAAGAGATTATGAATGCGATTTGCAGGGAATTGTAAATAACGCCAATTATCAGCATTATTATGAGCATACGCGTCATGAGTTTTTATTGGAACATGCTGTTGGTTTTGATGAAATGCACCAGCAAGGCATTGATTTTGTGGTAGCTCGCGTAGAAATAAATTTTAAAACACCACTTCATTCCAAAGACACTTTTCTTTCTACTTTGAATTTGCACCATGATGGTATTCGCTATTGTTTCCATCAAAAAATCTATCGGCTGCCGGATATGAAATTGTGCAATATTGCACATGTTGATTGTGTTATTTTAGACAATGGGAAATTGGTTCCGAATTGTCCGATAGTTGATGAATTAATGGTTTCGTTGCAGAAATAGCTGTTTTTTTAGAATCTTGTTGTTTCGTTGGGAATTAATTTAAACAATTTGTCGTTTCGACGAATTGTTTCTTTTGTTTTGATTGAGAAGAATGTCCCTTTTTCTACTTTTTCTACAGGTTTTAAATCTACGCGAAGCTCTGTTACGGTATCTTCATAAGCTCCGGTTGTTTCTCCGGTAATTAGAATATCGTTACCGACTTGTAAGTTTTGAGCTTCCAATAAAAATTCGGCGACACCTATTTTTTTGAAATAATTGGTACATTTTGCCACATATATTTTTTTCTGAGTTGCCTGGGAACCATAGTGATTACTCCATTCGCCCAAACGTTGCCCCAAATAATAACCATTCCAGAAACCGCGATTAAAGACCTTGGAAAGCCGTATATCCCATTCTTTGATTTTTTCTTCTGTAAATGAGTCGTTTAAATAACTTTCAATGGCTTCTTTGTAGCATGAAACGACTGTTTTGACATATTCGGCACCACGTGCGCGCCCTTCTATTTTAAAAACTCTTACACCGGCATCCAACATCTTGTTTAAAAAATGAATGGTTTTCAAGTCTTTAGGTGACATAATATATTGGTTGTCAATGTCCAATTCTATGTTTGACTCTTTGTCTTTTACTGTGTAACCTCGCCGGCATACCTGCATGCAGGCACCTCGATTGGCTGATGCGTTAAGTTCGTGCAGACTCAGATAACATTTACCTGACACCGCCATACAAAGTGCACCATGACAAAACATTTCAATGCGAACAGGTTGCCCGTTTTTACCACAAATATTGTTTTCAACAATGGCGTTGTGGATTGCAGCTACTTGATTCATATTCAGTTCGCGAGCCAATACAACTACATCGGCAAACTGTGCATAAAATCGTAAGGCCTCTATATTGGCGATATTCAGTTGTGTGGATAGATGTATCTCTACTCCTTTTGAAACAGCATACGCCATCACGGCTACGTCGGCGGCAATAATGGCACTTACGCCTGCTTCTTGTGCTGCATCTACAATTTGCCCCATCAGCACCAAATCCGTATCATAAATTATGGTATTTATTGTGAGGTAGGATTTTATGTGGTTCGCTTTGCAAATAGCAACAATTTTTTTTAGATCTTCTGTGGTAAAATTATTAGAAGAATGGCTGCGCATATTCAGGTTTTCAATACCAAAATATACAGAATCAGCACCTGCATGAATAGCTGCGGCTAAACTTTCCCACGATCCGACAGGTGCCATTATTTCAATGTCTTGACGTTGCGGTATTGACATATTTTTTTCTTGCAAAGGTAATGCTTTTTATAAGAAAAAGCGAACTGTCAGAGGGCAGCTCGCTTTATTATAAAAAAGAAATCTGTGTTATTTTACTTTTTCTTCTGCCAAATCTCTTTTTTTGCTTTGTTTTTTCTCTAATTCGTATGCAACAGGTGTAGCAATGAATAAAGTCGAGTAGGTTCCTACTATGATACCTAATAATAATGCAAATACAAATCCACGAATAACTTCGCCGCCAAAGATAAATATTGCAATTAATACGATAGCTGTACTTAATGAAGTACTGAACGTACGGCTTAAAGTTGCATTTAACGAATTGTTGACTTGTGAAGCAAAGTCACGCTTTGGATACAGACCAAGATTTTCACGAATACGGTCAAATACTACCACTGTGTCGTTTACCGAATAACCGATAACGGTTAGAATGGCAGCGATAAATGATTGGTCAATTTCCAACGAGAAAGGCATAATGGTATAGAATACCGAATATACACCCAATATAAATAATGTATCGTGTATCAATGAAGCTACAGCACCAACTGAAAATGCGTAGTTGCGGAACCGAATCAAAATATAAAGGAATATTCCCAACAAAGAGAGTAGAACTGCCCAAATAGCTGACGTTTTGATGTCGTCAGCAATAGAAGGACCTACTTTTTGTGAACTTTGAATACCGAAAGTTGCTTGATTTACATCTTCGTGTGCAGGACTACATTTACCATCAATACATTCGTAACGTTCTACAAACATTTCGTTGGTTACATCTTCATTTAAATATGGTTTTAAACCAGTATAAAGCATCTCTTCTATTTGAGCATCCATATTCTCGTCTTGAGAATTAATGTTATAGTTGGTAGAGATACGCACCTGATTGTTCGAACCCATTGTAATAACACTTGTTTGTGCTCCCTCAAAAACATGTGATAAGGTTTCACGCACATCATCCGTATTGATGTTTTTTTCAAAACGTACGACATAATTGCGTCCGCCACTAAAATCGATGCCTTGTTTTAAACCACGGAAACTTAAGGATAAAATAGCAATTACTAACAAACAACCGGAAATAATATAGCCGATTTTGCGTAATTTGATGAAATTAATGTGTGTGTTTCTAAACCAATTTTTTGTAAAGTTCGAAGTAAACGGGAGATTATATTCTTTGTCTTTCTGTAACATACGTTCGTAAACCAAACGCGTTAAGAAGATGGCAGTGAAGAAAGAAGTGATAATACCAATAATTAATGTGGTAGCAAAACCCTTAATAGGACCTGTTCCAAAGAAGAATAGAATAATACCTGTGAGAATAGTTGTGAGGTTAGAGTCAATAATAGCAGAAAATGCATTACTATAACCATCGGCAATTGCTTTTTTCAAATTTTTCCCTGCCAATAATTCTTCTCGGGTACGTTCATAAATCAATACATTTGCATCAACAGCCATACCCATTGTAAGAACAATACCGGCAATACCCGGTAATGTCAACACGGCTTGAAAAGAAGCTAAAATGCCAAACAAGAAAAATATGTTGCATAATAATGCACCGTCCGCAATTAATCCCGGAATAAGACCATAGTACATAATCATATACAATAGCACAAGGACAAATGCAATAATAAATGAAATTAAGCCGTCATTAATGGCTACTTGACCTAATGAAGGACCTACAACATCTTCTTGTACAATGTGTGCCGGAGCAGGCATTTTGCCGGATTTTAATACGTTTGCCAAGTCTTTGGCTTCTTCTGTTGTAAAGTTACCGGTAATTTGAGAACTTCCTCCTGCAATCTTAGAGTTTACAGTTGGGTAAGAATAAACATAATCGTCCAAAACTATGGCAATAGATTTGCCTATATTGTTTCCTGTTAGACGTTCCCAAACTTTTGCACCTTCCGAATTCATTTTCATGCTTACATTGGCACGTGCAGAAAACTGATCAAAATCAACGTTGGCATCGGTTATAACATCGCCTTCAAGAGGAGCACGACCTTCTTTATTGGTGGTTGTGTTGATGGCTATCAAAGCAAATGTAAGTTGCTTGGCATCAGGATCTACTGGCTTTACTGTCCATTTGAGTGCCAGTTCTTTTGGCATAATTTCTTTAATTTGCTTCATTTCAAATATTGCATTTACATTTGCAGTATCTGAAGCAAGAACATAACCTAATACAGGTCCTTTGTTGTTTTCGTAAACATTTAAAACAGCAAAAAGCGGATTGTTTTTCTTAAATTGAGCAAGAGCCTTTTCTTGGTCTTCCGTATTTTTGTTGTCTTTCAAGTTGGCAAGCAAAGAATCTTTGTTGATATTTAATGAATCACTTGCTGAAGTTTCAGTTTTTGCAATTGCAGAAGTGGTTGGTTTTACGTCAGAGTTTCCGTCTTTTACTTCGTTTAATTCACGTAAAATAGTATTTGCTTGGCGAAGTATTGGCATCAATTCGCTGGCCTCATAGGTTTCCCAAAATTCCAAATTGGCAGAACCTTGCAGCAATTTGCGAACACGTTCAGGTTCTTTAATACCCGGCAACTCTACCAAAATGCGTCCCTCAACGTCTAATTTTTGAATATTTGGTTGTACAACACCAAAACGGTCTATACGAGAACGTAATACATTGAAAGAGTTTGAAATAGCTCCGTCAATTTCTTCTTGAAGTACTTTAATGACATCGTCATTTGTAGAACTGAGTTGAATTTTGTCTTTTAGTTCAACAGTACTGAATATTGCTGAAAGTTTAGCGTTGGGGTCGAGTTTTTCAAATTCTTCTTGAAAAATTGCCAAAAAATTGGCACCAGATTTGGTTTGACGTAGTTGGGTCTGGGCTAACGCTTTTGTAAAAAGTTCGTTATTGCTATAACCGGATAAAACTTTTAAAATATCGGCGACGGACACTTCCAAAGTGACATTCATACCACCTTTTAAGTCAAGTCCGAGATTAATTTCTTTTTCTCTACATTGTTTTAAAGAATAACCTAACCAAACATTTTCTCCTGCTATTGAGTCTAAATACCTGAATTGTTTGTTACTGTCTCCTTGTGCGTATTCTTTGGCTTTTGCATTGTAATGGCTTGTTACAAAGCTAAATGAAAGATAAAAAAGACATACTAACGCCAATGCTATGGCTAACACTCTGACAAATCCTTTGTTTTGCATTTCTGTTAATTTATATTAATACTTATATTTAAATTTGACCACAAAATTTGGACTGCAAATATAGCTTTTTTTTTTATATCAAAACAGAGATAAAGGAAATTTATTTTTGACATGTATGAATTTGTGATTATAATCCTATAAATGGCGGTTTCAGAATGAAAATGGAAAATAATCTGTTTATGACGGTGCGCTTTCCTCTTTTTTTTGTAATTTTGCAACTTTAATTATAAATCTCAAATAAAATATCATTTTAATGAACAAAATTGTAGAAAAAGAGTATTTTTCGGCTAATGTTGTTAAGTTGGTAATAGAAGCTCCTCTTATTGCCAAAGCGCGTCGTGCAGGTCATTTTGTAATTGTACGTGTGGGAGAGAATGGAGAACGAATGCCTTTAACGATCGCTGCGTCCGATATTGAAAAGGGCACCATAACTTTGGTTGTTCAAAAAATGGGAGTGTCTTCAACTAAATTGTGTGATTTGAATGTAGGTGATTATATCACGGACGTAGTTGGTCCGCTGGGAAAAGCTACACATATTGAAAAATTCGGAACTGTTGTGTGTGCAGGTGGTGGCGTAGGTGTTGCACCTTTGTTGCCAATAGTTGAGGCATTGAAAAAAGCAGGGAATCGTGTTATTACGGTTTTGGCAGCCAGAACAAAAGATTTGGTTATTCTTGAAAAACAGATTGCCGAATTTTCCGACGAAGTAATAGTTATGACCGATGACGGATCGTATGGTAAGAAAGGTCTTGTTACCAATGGCGTAGAAGAAATTATCAATCGTGAGCAGGTGGATTTGTGTGTAACCATAGGTCCTGCCATTATGATGAAATTTGTGGCGTTGCTGACAAAAAAATATAATATTCCTACCGTAGCTTCACTCAATACTATTATGGTAGATGGAACGGGTATGTGTGGTGCATGCCGTATTACGGTGGATGGACAAACTAAATTTGTTTGTGTAGATGGTCCCGAATTTGATGCTCACAAAGTCAATTTTGATGAAATGTTGATGCGTTTAGGAGCTTATCGTGATGAAGAAAACGCTGCGAAGGAGAAATTTAAAAATTAAATTAAACGGATTTTTGTTATGAAAGAAGATAGAAATACGCCTTGGCGTGAGGCTTTGCGTCAAAGTATGAAACCGAAAGAACGTGTCGCCATTGAGCGTGTAAAAATGAATGAATTGGATGGGGAATATCGTAGTCACAATTCTGAAGAGGTTAACCAAGGACTGACAAAAGAGCAGGCACTTGTTGAAGCAAAACGCTGTCTCGACTGTGCCGATCCTACTTGTGTTACAGGCTGTCCGGTAAATATCAATATTCCCGGTTTTGTTAAAAATATCGAACGTGGTGAATTTTTGGAAGCTGCAAAAGTTTTGAAAGAAACTTCGGCATTGCCGGCTGTGTGTGGTCGTGTTTGTCCGCAAGAAAAGCAGTGCGAGTCTCAGTGTATTCACCTCAAAATGGGCAAACAACCTGTGGCTATTGGTTATTTGGAACGTTTTGCAGCAGACTATGAACGTGAAAGCGGACAAATATCTTTGCCTGCAATGGCGGCTAAAAATGGTCGTAAGGTTGGTGTTGTTGGTTCAGGACCTTCGGGCCTTTCGTTTGCCGGTGAGATGGCTAAAATGGGTTACGATGTTACCGTATTTGAAGCGTTACATGAAATTGGCGGCGTTTTAAAATATGGTATTCCCGAGTTCCGTTTACCTAATCAAATTGTTGATGTCGAAATTAACAATCTGGGAAAAATGGGCGTGAAGTTTGTAAAGGATTGTATCATAGGAAAAACAATAACTGTTGATGATTTAAAAGCTGAAGGATTTGAAGGATTGTTTGTGGCCAGTGGTGCAGGTTTACCTAATTTTATGAATATAAAAGGTGAAAATCTTATTGGGGTAATGTCGTCCAATGAATATTTGACACGTGTCAATTTAATGCATGCTGCCAGTGACGATTTTGATACGCCGATAGTAAAAGGTCAAAACGTTGCCGTAATAGGTGGAGGAAATACTGCGATGGATTCTGTACGTACGGCACGGCGTTTGGGCGCACAACGTGCGATGATTGTTTACCGTCGTTCAGAAGAAGAGATGCCGGCGCGTTTAGAGGAAATAAAACATGCGAAAGAAGAAGGTGTTGAATTTATGACATTGCATAATCCCATTGAATATATTGGAGATGACAAAGGTCATGTTGTGGCAATGACTTTACAAAAAATGCAATTGGGAGAGCCCGATGCTTCCGGCAGATGTCGTCCTGTACCTATCGAAGGTGCGGTGGAAACAATTCCTGTCGATCAGGTAATTGTAAGTGTCGGAGTTTCACCAAATCCGTTGGTTCCTCGTTCTATCGAAGGCTTGAACGTGTCGAAAAAAGGAACCATAGAAGTTGACACGGAAACGATGCAAAGCTCCATTCCTGCTATTTTTGCGGGTGGCGATATTGTGCGTGGAGGAGCAACTGTCATTTTGGCAATGGGCGATGGAAGAAGAGCTGCTGCTGCGATGGATAAGTTTCTTAAAAAATAAAAAAATATTTTCTTTTGTCAGGAATGGCATTTTTTTGGAATGAAATCCGTATATTTGCAAATTCAACATTTCTTTATTTTCGTAAAAAATAACCGAATATGAATATTTGTGTATTTTGCTCATCCAGTCCTCAAGTAAGTGAAGCTTTTAAAGAAGAAGCTCGTGTTATAGGTCGTTATATCGTAAATAACGGTCATACATTAATATATGGTGGAGCAACCGGCGGGTTGATGGATTCGGTAGCAGAGGTCGTGAGCAACAACGATGGCGAAATAGTCGGAGTTGTGCCACAAGCAATTGTAGATAAAGGGAGAAAAAGTTCATTGCCTGACCAACTTTTTATAGTTGGCAATATGAGTGAACGCAAAGAGATGATGAAAGAAATGTCGGATGTTTTTGTGGTGCTTCCGGGTGGTTTTGGTACATTTGATGAGATGTGTGATGCTGTTGCCTCCGGTATGCTTGGTTTTCATGACGGTAAAGTTATAGTGGTAAATTCCGATGATTATTACGCCGGATTGATGGTTTTGATGGAACGAATGCGGAAAGAAAATTTAGGCTATAACTTAAAAGATGGAGTACTGAAAATTGTGAAGTCTGCTGAAGAATGTGTACAATATTTGCAGAAAATAAATCAATAACCTTAATAAAATACGTATGAACCTGTTTTGGAAAAAAATGTTAGGGGGCATAATGTCCACTGCAAAAATGGAAGCTAACTATGCGGCTCTTGCCGCAGATTACAAGCGTTATAAATTTGTAGAAAAATCTAAAGAATTAGAAGAGTATAAACGTTTGTACACACAGGTGAAGTCTTCTGATTTTAAAGAAAATAAACGGGTGCTTCTGTCGCGTAAATATAAAGATACTCAAGAATATCGGGATATAAACAAATTTCGTAAATTGGAAAATGATTCTCATATCAATCATTATTACGAAACATTAGAATCTGGACAATTGAAAGATTTCCTGAATTTTAAGAATACGCCGGAATACCGACTGCTTGGTAAAAAATCGGAGTTAAAAAAATCCGAAAGCCTCAGACGTTATAGAAAATTTGAGAAATCGAAAGAGTACAAAAATTATGTACGTTTCCATGATTCTTATATTATTAGTGAGTATGAGAAATTAAAAGAAAAAGTTTCTACAAAAGCATTTGTTGAAGCTAATGATTTTTGGGCGGATAAAAATCGTTGGGAGCGGACGGACGATTATCGTGTAGAAAAACGTTATTTAGAATTGGCAGAAAATCCTGATATTGTGTTTTTTGAAAATACAGATGCCAAACCGTTTGAACTAATTGCAAAATACAATGTTTCTTTTAGCGACACTTTTGAATGGAATACGTTAAATGCTTCCAAATGGGAAAGCGGCTTTTATTATAAACAGAAGGAGTTGATAGGCAACTATTCGTTGACTTCAGAAAAACAGGGCAATAACAAAGGTAACAATACATTTGTTTCCGATGGCGTACTGAACATTGTTGTTCGCAAAGAGCCAATCGAAACACGTGCGTGGGACTCAAAATTAGGATTCGTTATTCGTCATTTTGATTATACTTCTGATGTGTTACACGGCGTTAATGCCATTTCGCAGGAGTGTGGAGTTTTTCGTGCCAAAATGCGTTTCAAGGGGAAAGGTATTTCACATGCGTTTTGGTTGTCGGGAGATAATAAATTACCTCAAATTAACATTTGCAAATGTGATGGTAAATCTTTAGAAGTAGGCGTATATTGGAAAACAAAATTTGAAAATCAATACACTTCTAAAAAAATAACAGGGCTTAATTTTGGCTCTTTCTATATCTATTCTTTATTGTGGACAAAAAAAGAATTGGTATGGTATATAAATAATGTAGAAATATTTCGTACTTCCAATGGTGTCCCATGTGAAAAAATGTATCCGATGCTCAATTCTTATATTTCTTCCGGTCAGAAAGGAGGAGAAGGTTCAATGGAAGTTGACTGGGTAAAAGTTTATTTTAATTGTGAGCAATAAACCTATGCGACAAGTCCAAATCTCTAATTTTTCCGTAGGCGGTAATCAAAGATTTACACTGATTGCTGGTCCTTGCGTCATAGAAAGTGAGGATTTGATTTTCTCCGTAGCTGAAGAATTGAAGCGGATTACTGATGATTTGGGCATTCATTTTATATTTAAATCTTCTTTTGACAAGGCCAATCGTTCTTCTATTTCTTCTCCGCGAGGAGTGGGCATAGAACAAGGTTTGCGTATCCTTCAGAGAGTAAAAGAAACGTATAATTTACCTATTCTTACCGATGTTCATGAATCGTGGCAATGTGCCATTGTAGCAGAGGTGGCTGATGTTTTGCAAATCCCTGCTTTTTTATCGCGTCAAACAGATTTGTTGATGGCAGCAGCTCAAACCGGTCGCGTTGTCAATATTAAAAAGGGTCAATTTATGGCACCATGGGATATGAAACAAGTAATTGCTAAGTGTGTAGATGCCGGAAATGACCAACTCCTTTTGTGCGAAAGAGGAACATCTTTTGGTTATAATAATTTGGTGGTTGATATGCGTGGGTTGGTCGATATGCGTTCTTATGGCTATCCTGTTGTTTTCGATGCCACACATTCCGTACAAAAACCGAGTATCAACGGAACTACTACCGGCGGCGATAGAAGGTATGTACCATATTTGATGAATGCGGCTTTGTCTATTGGTGTTGACGCAATCTTTGCCGAAGTGCATCCCTGTCCAGAAAAAGCGTGGTCGGATGCAGCGAATCAATTGAAATTAAGTGATGTGCGTCCTATTATTACCCATGCGATAGCCGTTGATTCCCTCACTAAAAATCTTTAATTATGGATTGTATCGCAAGGAGTAAAGAGGTTTTTAATCTTGAGTTATCAGAAATTGCAAAAGTAGCCGATCGAATTGGTGAAAGTATCAATCAGGTAGTTGACCTTATTTACAATAGTAAAGGTAAAGTTGTAATCACAGGAATTGGTAAGACCGGTATTATTGGACATAAAATCGCTTCTTCTTTAGCTTCTACAGGAACTCAGGCAGTGTTTATCAATGCAGCAGAGGCACTCCATGGTGATTTGGGTATGGTTTCCGCATCCGATGTGGTGGTTATTATTTCTAATAGTGGAGAATCTGATGAAATTCTAAATATTATCGATCCCGTCAAAAAAATGGGTTGTACAATTGTTGCAATGACGGGTAATGTAAAATCGGATTTGGCTCAGAAAGCTGATTTTTGTTTAGATATTGAAATAGAAAAAGAGGCAGCTAAAATAGGCTTGGTACCTACCACTTCTACCACTGCCGCGTTGGTCATGGGAGATGCTTTAACTGTTTGTCTTATGGAAAAACGTCATTTTCGCCCGGAAAATTTTGCATTATATCATCCGGGAGGTGCACTGGGGAGGCGTATGCTCACTAAAGTGAAAGATTGCATGACCAATGTGGTTCCTATGGTAACAGAATCAACATTGTTTAAAGATATTGTTTGTGAAGTCAGTATTAAAAAATTAGGCGTTACCATGGTTTCAAATGCGCAAGGAATAGTTACTGGTATTATTACAGATGGTGATATTCGTCGTGCTGTACAAAAATATGATGATTTCCATTCGTTAAAGGCTGGTGATTTTATGAGTCCCAATTATAAAACGATAGGAGCTAATGATATGGTGAATGATGCACTCGAATTGATGGATTTATATAAAATTACAACTTTGGCGGTTGTCGATAAGTTGCCCTCTGATAAAATTATTGGTATTTTACATATACATAATATATATGGCTTTCGAGATAAATAGTTTTGTAAATACAATAAAAGTAAATCATCGACAGAAAAAAATGTCGGTGATTTACTTTTTTAATGTATAAAATCTCTTATTTTCTTGTGTTTTAATCCCCGTTTTTTGTAAAATATTTTTTATTTTTATTTGATTATCAGCGTATTGTAATTTTTTTAAAATATTTCTTTTAAAAGTTTGTATACTTCGTATAAGTATTGTATCTTTGCAACCGCTTTTGAGAGCAAGGGCGTTAT
>JAQUTW010000028.1 GCA_028694215.1 Paludibacteraceae bacterium
CAGGATTCAGCAAAGGCGTAATGCTTTCGGGCAATAATCTTGCCGGAAATATCGTATTCGGCTTTCAGACGCATTTAATTGAACGTGGCGACAGACAATTGGCTTTTTTGCCATTGGCACATGCCTATGGTTGTGCTTTCGATTTCTTAACTGCTTTTTGTGCCGGAACACATACCACATTTTTGGGTAAAATTCCATCACCCAAAATTTTGCTCAAGGCTTTCACGGAAATACGACCAACTTGCATATTTACAGTACCGCTCATTATCGAGAAATTATATCGCAAACAAATTCAGCCAATGCTTAACAGTCGAACGATGCGATGGGGACTAAGCGTTCCTTTAATTGACAGCACAATTTTGGCTACCATCAGAAAAAAATTAACAACAGCATTTGGTGAAGAATTTAAAGAAGTGGTCATTGGTGGTGCCGCACTTAATCCCGAAGTTGAAGAATTTCTCAGAAAAATAGGATTTAGATTTGCAGTTGGATATGGTATGACAGAATGTGCGCCACTTATCAGCAAATCACCATACAATGAATCTCTACCTTTTTCGGTTGGGCAAATTTTACCAAATATGCAAGTTAAGATTCTATCGGAAGACCCTTATAACACAGTCGGAGAAATTCTGATAAAAGGTGAAAATGTGATGATGGGCTATTACAAAAACGAAGAAGCTACCAATGAAGCACTTGATAAAGATGGTTGGTTACATACCGGCGATATGGGAACAATTGATAAAAATGATAATATTTTTATTCGCGGACGTAACAAAAGTATGTTATTAGGTCCAAGTGGACAGAATATCTATCCGGAAGAAATAGAAGCAAAACTGAACAACTTACCGTTTATATTAGAAAGCCTCGTTTTGGAAAACAAAGAACATCAATTAGTTGGTTTTGTTTATCCGGATTACGATGCTGTTGATGAAGCTAACATTAACCACGATGAATTGGAAATTGTGATGGAAGCCAACCGCAAAAATCTTAATACTATGGTGGCAAATTATGAACAGCTGATTTCTATTCAACTCTATCCGAACGAGTTTGAAAAAACTCCGAAAAAGAGTATTAAACGATTCTTATATACTAATCTGCTGAAATAAAATATTATTTTTTTCAACAAAAAAAGGGCGGAATAAAAATTCCGCCCTTTTTCATTATACATTTGAAACATTATCTTACAATAATCTTTCCTGTTCGCGTGAGACCGCTGTTGTCTTTAACAACAACCAAATAAACGCCCTGCAAACCTGCAACGGACATCTCGTTTTGGTTTTCTACCACACGAATCTTTTGTCCCGTCAAGGTATAAAGGTCTATCTGTGCAGCTTCTACACCATCAACAAACAACATTTCACGGTTGTTGTAGATAATCATCTGAGCTGTCTCTGTTGCACTAACCTGTCCAATGGCTACAGGTGTATCTGATTCACCGTTGTATTTGTAATAAGCACAACCCTGATATGGGATTAATACCCATATATTCAGCAACTTATCCTCTACAGACTGGCAAACTGTTGACTGAAACAATGTATTACGTGTTGCACCCAAACCGGCAGCAGGATAGATACAAGTCGGTTTCTCTACATCTACACCTGTGGTAATATCAACTAAAGAGAAACAACCTTCAGACAAAGTAGTTGAAGTTTTAGCCAAATAAGTAGCAACAGCTGCATATTTCTTTGCACCAAATGTAAAGAAGCGAGCAGATGTTCCATGAACACTACCACCTACAGCTGCACTCGTAAGTTCTTCGATATAAACACCTGTAGAACTAAAATGAGTCGGTTGGAAATCTTTACCGGTTACCCACAAAGAACCATCTGCGTTATAAGTAACATCCACAGAACCTTTTTGAGTACCTACACTATAAGCCTCACCGCCTTTCGTCAATGAAATTACTGTCGGAGAAGTTGAGATGGATCCATTGGTTACAGTATAATAGAACACTTTTGATCCATCGCTGAACCAGATACGACCACTTGTCATATCGCCGCTTACAGACATTATTTCACCACCACGGACTCCGCCATGAGTTGCATCTTCCAACCATACTGTAGGAGCAGCCGCATCACTATCCCATTTGTAAATTTTCAACGCATCAGTTGTGCGTGCTCCATTGGAAGCAATAATTTTACCTCCAAATGCTTTTACAGAAGCTAATACAGATTCTCCACCCGAGGTGCCTTCTACACTCAAAGTTCCTGTCTTAGCACCTGTCTTAGCATTTACAATTTGAATAGAAGGTGCTGACCCCCATGCTTTTGCATTCAAAACATATAATTTATTGTTCAGCAATGCCATATCACGCGATTGTTCATCCGAAAGAACCAGCCAAGGAGCACTCGCCGTATTACCTTTAATGGTAGAATAATTCCAAACCTCTTCCATTGCACCAACTGTATCATCAAAATAGGTTTTCTTTGTTGCCGTACCATTCAAGGTCAACGTAGCAGTAACACCTGTAGATGTTGCCTTCAAAGTTGCTGTATGACTACCGGCTGCTGTCGGTTTGTAAGTAACCACTACACTACCACCGGTTTTTGATACCGTTGCTGTTGATAATGTAAACAAATCGGCATTTGTTCCCGACAATGCCAACGTCACATCCGCTGTTAAATTAGCACATGTCAATGCAACTGTTTTTTGTTGAGTTTCCGTAGCTACAGCAGAGAAACTTGTACTGCCACTCGGATTCAATGTAATAGCCGGATCTGTAGAAGGTGTAACGGTTCCCGGATTGTGAGCAGGCACTGTACCATGTTTGAAATAAGCAATACCTTGTCCCAATACAGAAACCCAAATTTCAAGACCATCATCACCATTCACTGCCACTGCCAAACTGGAAGCGCAATTAGTATTACGAGTATCTACTCCCAAACCTGCAGCAGGATATTCTCCTTTTTTGGTAGCTTTTGCCCAACCTTCTGTTGCATCAAACAAATTGAATCTACCACCTTTATAAGTAGAACCATCAGTAGTACTGCTGACAATATTATAACGTGTAGCGACACCATATTGAACGCCTCCATACACAAATGCTTTAAAAGCATTGCCTGCCGTATTCCCATTAGGATTAACCCCTTCACCAATATCTACTGCTTCAGGATTTAAAGTACTGATCATTTTACCATCAGATCCAAACAAAGTTGGTAAATAATTTTGCCCGTTGCACCAGTATTTATTATTTCCTGCCGATTGAACACGTACAGAATTACCAAAATACATTTCCTCATTACTCATATCTACCATAGTTTGTAAGGTTGGTGTTGTGGCACAAACGCCATTGGTTATGGCAAATTTTACAATCACATTTTTACCTGCTGACGTTTTCCCGCCAAACAAGAGTGTACCGGAAGTTAAATCGCCTATTAAACCGATACAATCACCAATACGTGTAACATCCGTTCCTGCATTCGTTGTTTCTAACAATACACGTGGAGCCACATTTTCACTATCCCAAATATAGACTTTAAATGCAGATGTTGCAGGATTGGTGGTTACATTCGAAGCAATAACCTTTCCACTTATTACCTTACAATCACATACTGCAATTGCTCCTCCGCTTACTCCTGTCATATTCAAATCGCCAAGTGTTTCTGCCGTTTGAGCATTAACCTTGGTTATTTTCCCTTCTGCAGCATTTACCACATACAAAGCACCACCATAATAATCAAAGTTACGAATATTTAAAGGATTACTTGCCCATCCTTTCTTCGCATCAGAAGCTGCCGGCAAACCGTTCTTTTCACTGTAATTCCAACCTTGTACCAAATTTATCGGAATTCCGGTTCCCTTACCTGTAAGCGAAATGGTTTCCGTATCTGCACCTGAACTCGTAAGCGTAATGGTTCCTGCATAATTTCTCACTTCTGTCGGTTTAAACTTGATAGAAATGGTTCCTCCTGTAGTTGCCAACGATGTTGGTGAAACCTCAAATGCACTGGCATCGGAAGAAGCCACAGAAATATTCCCCGTCAAATTGGTTGCACCAATATTAATTGTCTTGGTTTGCGTTTGATTAATCACAGCTGAAAAACTTGCCGAAGTAGAAGCAGGATTAATGCTTTTTGGCTCAGGAATACTTGTTCCTGAACAAGACACTGTAGCTGTTTTTCCGCCTCCGGAAATGGTAATTGTGCCTGAATACGATCCTGTAGTAGCAGGAGCATAAAAACCGATAGTTACAGAACCATTATTAGAAACAGAACCTGTAGAAACCATAAATACGCTGTTATTACTCGAACTAACAGTTGCTGAAGAGATATTGCTCATTGAAACAGTAATACTTTTATTCAAAGATCTCCCTTTAACCACATTACCAAACGACAATGAAGTTGGACTTACCGACAAGCTGGTGGTAGCTCCGGCAGGTGAAGCAGGAATATTACTATTAACACACTTATTCATGTGCGTATAGCAACCATACAACATCCCCATCATCCAAGCATTGAAACCACTTGTTGAACAAAGATACGAATGCTCACGACTATTATCAATAAATAAACCTTCTGTTAAGGTTGCAGGAATACCTGAAGATATATAAATAACTGTCCAACAAGTTTGTTTTACACCACGAGCAAAAGTGCCACCTCCTTTAGTAGGAGCCGTAGCACAACCCAATGCACCATCACGCATACAGGCAACCATTCGACTATGCATACTACTTGCCAACGAATAACTATTGCCAGACGATGTACAATACCATGTTTCCGTACCATAAGCACTGCCATTGGCAGCATTCAAGTGTACCGACAATGCAATATACGGGTCATAACTTGTAAATCTAGAAGCACGTGTAGATAACCCAACGTACGTGTCACTCGAACGTGTCAACATGGTTCCACAACCATCACCCTGTAATTTGCTGTTTAATGCATTTACCACCCTTAAACAAAGCGTTGCCTCATGTGGTGCTGTTGGTCCTGAAGCACCCGGGTCACTTCCTCCATGTCCGGGATCTAACCCAATACGGTATCCGCTTAAATTACCTGCCGATACTGAAACGGCAAGTATAAAACCTATTGCTAATAATAGTGATTTTTTCATGTTCGTATTTGTTTTTAAGATTGTTATTTTAAATCAGCCACATATATCTGACCGTCAACTTGAGAAATAAACGCCAATTTTTGTGTGTTGGCATTCCAGGTCGGATACATCTCTATTTTATCCGATGTGTTGGTCAATTGTACACGATTTGTCCCGTCAATATTTACCATATACAATTCACCGCCGGTATAAACGTGTCCGTTATCAGTAGTCAACTCATATACTATTTGATTGTCATTCAACCAATTAGCACGAAATCCCATTCCTAAATCACGACGATTCTTGCCATCGGTATCCATCAATATCAGATAATCATTGTCGTTGAAAATGATTTTTTTACCATTGGGGGAGATTTGAGATTCCAAACCAAAATCGTTGTTCAACAAAATTTGCTTGCCATTTTCATCTATCAGGTAAAATTTCTGAGCATCAGCGTCATTATAAGTAGTGATGTTGGCTTTTTTGGAAGCTGTAACCGATTTGGTCATTGAAGCATTCAAAGTCGGTAAGTTTGGTTGTTTCATAATGTTACCGTCTTTCGTAAATACGCTTTTTGTGCCATTGGCAGCATAACGCCAAGATGCCGGTTGCAAATAACGCTGAGGCTGACTCACCTGCTGCTTTTGACCTTTCAAGTCCGTTACATACAAAGCATGAGTCCGTTCGCCGTTGGTCCATTTGGTATCACGAAACAGAATTTCTTTACTGTCCGCTGACCACTGAAAAAACATACCTGCGTCTGCTACATCCGTAACTTTGGTACGCGTTTTTGTAGCCATATCCAACACTTCAATGCCACCTTCAAAGCCCTCTTTGGCAAATGCTAATTTCGAGCCATCGGGAGACCATTGCAAATTAATGTAGCGCTCACCATCGTTGGTAAGGCGCTCTACATTTGACAACTTGCCTGTCTTCTGCCCTTGCGCAGTAATTGACAGACAACATGCAAAAGCTAAAGTTCCAAAGAACTTCACCCATGTCATTTTGTTTGTTTTCATAAATAAAAATTTAAAGTTGATTAATTAATTTATTATATTAGCCCTGTTTCTACTTTTTGTTAAAAAATAAATGTCATATTTTTAAATTTTCTGCTTTTTGTGTGATAACTCCGACAAATATAAGAATTTATTTTGAGATATACGATACTTTTATTTTATTTTTAACATCTTTTAATACACTATTTTGCAAGATGCCTTTTAATAATAGACATTTCGTCGAAGAAAAAGTTTAACATAACTGTTAAATAATATGGAATATACAATAATAACTAATTTAATCGTAAAACGTATTTACAAAAGCACAAAACAATAGCACTGCCAAACAAGCGGAACGACATCTTGAAAATTCTTCCTTTTTTATAACATTTATCTCAAATCATTGATTTCGACTGCAGGGTGATTTTTTACATTAAAAAAGAAAGTGCTTTCCGGTAAAGATTGAAGCACCATACAAGAGGTACATGTAAAAGAGATTTTATCCCCGTTCTTTTGTGAGATTTCAATATATTGAGGACTTTTGTCTTTTTTGGAAAGATGGATTTTTATCTGAAAATAATCGGCTAATTTATCCAACGGATACAAACAAATATACCAAAGAGATCTATTTTCGGGAGCATTTTCTTCGAAAACAATTTTATGTGTACGTGCACAATCCGACACAAGTAAAAGCGGGTTTATTTCACGCAACTCTTGTTCTGATGGTTCTGTAATAGTTACTTCATTGGTAACCGGCACAAAAACCCACTGTGTTTTGCCATCAAAAAATGTTTCCATATCCACCATGGTTACACAAAATTTTTTCCCGTAAACAAGCAAGGTTCCCTGTTTTTGTTGCTTTTCAGAAGTTCTTGTATTAATATAGGCCAAATTAAAAGCAACTTTCAAAGGAGTTTTTTGAATATAAGTTACCGACGACAATAAAACCTGCTTGGCTTGTTGCGTTTCTTGTGCAAAAGCAAAACTGCCAATCATCAACGCTACCACTATACAAAAAAATTGCTTCATAAACTTTTCTTTTAGAAAGCCATGCAAAAAGCATGCTACAAATTATTTAAAATTTGTTCCAACTCATAATCGGTTTGTACAAGAACCTGTCGCGACTTGCTCCCCTCATAAGGTCCGATAATACCGGCAGCCTCCAACTGGTCAACAATACGTCCTGCCCGATTGTAGCCAATAGAAAATTTTCTTTGAATATTGGAGGCTGAACCTTGCTGAGAGGCTACCACCAAACGTGCAGCATCATTAAACAAAACATCACGTTTCGTCAAATCAACACTGCCAACTTCAGAATCACTTTCCGCTACATCTGCTTCCGGCAGCTCAAATGCCGTAGGATAGCCCCGTTGTTCTGCTATAAAATGAACTATATTTTCCACTTCAGGCGTATCCACAAACGCACATTGAACACGCTCAAAATCAGCACCTTGAGAAAATAATAAATCCCCCTTCCCTACCAACTGTTGCGCGCCGGATCCATCGAGAATGGTTTTTGAATCGACAGCTGCCGAAACTTTAAATGCTATACGTGCAGGAAAATTTGCCTTAATAACCCCCGTTATAATATTGACAGATGGACGTTGAGTCGCAATAATCATATGTATGCCCACGGCACGTGCCAACTGTGCAATACGTGCAATCGGCATTTCCACCTCTTTTCCTGCGGTCATAATCAAGTCGCCAAACTCATCAACAATAACTACAATATAAGGTAAAAATTTATGTCCTTTTTCAGGATTCAAACGGCGATTGATAAATTTTTCATTGTATTCCTTTATATTACGTACATGTGCCAACTTCAACAAATCATATCGCTGGTCCATCTCTTTACACAAAGAGTTTAATGTTTGTACAACTTTCGTCGTATCTGTTATAACCGGTTCATCAGCATCAGGCAATTTTGCCAAAAAATGTTTTTCAATGTCCGCATAAATATTGAATTCCACCTTTTTAGGATCGACCAACACAAACTTTAATTGCGAAGGATGTTTCTTATATAATAAAGATGTAATAACAGCATTCAACCCCACTGATTTTCCCTGTCCGGTAGCTCCTGCCACCAAAAGATGCGGCATTTTACATAAATCAAACATAAATACCTCATTGGTAATAGTTCGCCCCAAAGCAACAGGTAACTCATAAGTCGATTCCTGATATTTTTTAGAACCGATAATGCCATACATGGATACTATTTTAGGAGAGCTGTTAGGAACTTCAATACCGATGGTTCCTTTGCCCGGAATTGGTGCAATAATACGAATACCTTTTGCTGCCAAACTCAACATAATATCAGCCTCCAGATTACGAATTTTGCTGATGCGTACGCCATCATCAGGAACAATTTCGTAAAGCGTAATTGTCGGACCTACCGTTTCATAAATCTTCTTTATACCGATACCATAATGCCGTAAAGTTGTAATAATTTTCTTTTGATTGGTTTCCTGTTCTTCTTTCGTAATAAACGCTTGCGACTGCGGATACTCTTTCAATAATTCCAATTTCGGGTATTTATAATCCGACAATTCTAAGGTTGGGTCATACAATCCCAAATTATCAACATTATATTCGCTAACTTCCTCCTGATCGGGCGTTGCCGATTCTATCTCTATGGCATCATCATCTGCTTCCAAAACCGGTTTAACGACAGCTTCTTCATCGTTATGTCCGGCAACTGTTTCAACAAGTGAATTTGTATCTTCTTCTGTTTCTTCCTGAATAATCCATTCCGGCGGAACGATTTCGTCTCCTATCTTTTTTGTCTTTTCATCACTTTCTACTTCAATTATTTGGCTATCCGTATCGTCTATGTTGTTATCTTTTTTCTTAAAAAGTTTCTTTATAAACGGCAATGTGGAACTAAATGCAAAAATGGCAAACAATAGTCCTGTTCCCAATAAAATAAAGAAAGTCCCCGGAGTTCCAACATAAATATTCAGCCATGTTATGCAGCGTTCGCCATGTTCGCCACCTATTTTTATGAATGAATTATCGAAAAAAGAAGAAAAGAAAAATGTAAAAAAGAGGGAAAACCAGATTACAAAAACAGACGAGCAAATAAATGCTTTCCATAAAGCCATCAAGCGAACCCCCATCAAGCGAAACGCCAACACCAACGGGAACCACAAAAACGAGAAAGCCGCCACCCCAAACCAGCGATTAATCATAACCTCTGCCCAATAAGCTCCACGAACACCCGTCCAATTGGTAATTCCTTTTAAATCTTCCAATTTAGCCCACGAGCCATTTACAATACTTTGATCGGCTTCGCCCGTAAAAAAGAAAGACAACAATGCCAAAAACAGGTAAAGGACAAAGATTAAAAGAATTATTCCCAATGCAAATTTAGTACGCTCATCGCAAAAAAAAGTTTTCACAACGTAAAAAAATCCATTCGATTTATCCTTTTTGTTATTTCTCGACATAACTCGCCTAATTTTCTATAATTCTACAAAGATAAGCATTTTTTATTGACAAAGGATAAGATATTTTGAAAAAAAAGAAAAAAGAGTTACCTTTGTTTCATTGATATTTAGGCAATAAAAATGACAAAAAAAGAACGCTATTCACTCATTATCAAATGGTTTACAGACAACATGCCTGTAGCTGAGAGTGAATTGCACTACCACAACGCCTACGAATTATTAGTAGCAGTCATTCTTTCCGCCCAATGTACAGATAAACGAGTAAACCTTACCACCCCTGCCTTTTTCGATGATTATCCTGATGTTTCTGCTTTGTCAAAAGCAACCATAAGTGCCGTTTTCGACCATATAAAAAGCATTTCATATCCTAACAACAAAGCAAAACATTTAATTGGAATGGCGAATAAAGTGGTGCAAGATTTCAATGGAGAAATTCCTAAAAGCACTGATGAATTGGAACAGCTGCCGGGAGTCGGACGCAAAACCGCCAATGTAGTGGTTTCCGTCTTATACAATCAGCCAAAAATGGCTGTTGACACCCATGTATTCCGGATTTCCAATCGTTTAGGATTAACATCTGATTCAAAAAGCCCATTACAAACCGAAAAAGAGTTAACAAAAAATATTCCTGAAACATTAATTCCCAAAGCTCATCATTGGTTGATATTACACGGGCGTTATGTTTGTACAGCACGCGCTCCGAAATGTACGACTTGTGGTTTATCGACTTATTGCAAATTTTACTCAAACCTTAAAAACTGACCGATTATGAAAGGATTTCTTACTTGTTTTCTACTTTCACTCAATGCGATCGCTTTTGCTGTTACGCCATCGGATACACTTCTTATAACCGGCAGCATTTATAATTCTTTAGGAGAAGAGATGCCTGCAGTTATTGTTGAACAACTATCTACAAAAAACTATACTTTTAGCGACAAAGAGGGTAAATTTGAACTCCTGTTATTGGCAAAAAGTCCACAAAAAATAACCGTCAGTTTTATTGGCTATCACAAACAAACCATTAGCATTAACCCGAAAGAATTCAAAGACTTAACCATCATTTTAGATGAAATAGAAGACGCTCATCTTCCACAAATGACACAATCAAAATTGCCAAGAATGAGCTATTTCACCATCAACTTAGGATACGAATATTACGATTCACGTTTCGATAATTTTACCGAGTTAAAAACAGAAGAAATTGCGCTGATGAACAAATTAGACCATTTCTTTACCATTGGCATAGCCGGTTGCTACCGTAACATTTATGCTCTGTTCAATTGGGGATTTTCTCCTACTCACACACAGGATTTCGCAGAATATAATTACAAACACAGCGTCGAAAGCGGTCGATTTCTGCTTAAATTAGGTTATACATTTCCCACCTATCAAGGCGGTTTGCTGCTGACACCAACTTTAGGCGTTACCCGAACTATTTACAGCGAATATATGTATCCTTATGATACAAGCATTTCATTATCCGAATTCATTAAAGAGGGTTCTGCCGAAATCAAATATCGACAATACTGCGGTATTATTGGTTTAGATGGAGATTTCAGATTAGCAGGTTTCGGCAATCGCAAACAACACGATTTGTATCTGTCGGCAGGAATTGGTTATATTTTTAAATTACACAGCCGACCGTACATAAAATCCAATAAAACCTTTCTCACTTCCGACAATGAATTTATCCAAAACGGATTATACTTCAATCTTAGTTTGAAATATTATTACATTATTAGAAACAAAAAGAATAAATAAATTCTATTATGATTTGGAATGAACATATCGAATGTTGCAGCCGTGATGCCATGACACAACGTCAGAGCGACGGCTTACGCAAAATGGTAGAACGCCTCTATTTCAATGTTCCGTTTTACAGAAAAAAATTTCAGGAAATGGATTTATCGCCCCATGACATTAGAGGCATAGAAGATCTGCATAAATTACCTTTTACCTACAAGCAAGATTTGCGCGACAATTATCCGATGGGACTGTTTGCGGTGCCACAATCAGAAATTGTACGTTTACACGCTTCAAGTGGAACTACAGGAAAACAAACCGTAGTTGGCTACACTCGAAAAGATCTGGATATGTGGTCTGAAGTAGTGGCTCGGTGTTTTTCGGCAGCAGGCATTTCTAAAAAAGACATTGTACAAATAGCTTATGGCTACGGATTATTTACCGGAGGCTTGGGATTACATTATGGCACAGAAAAGGTTGGAGCTTCGGTTATTCCAATTTCAGGAGGAAATACACATCGGCAACTGCAAATGATGCAGGATTTAGGTTCAACCGTTTTGGCCTGCACACCGTCATACGCCCTTTATTTGGCAGAATCGCTTGAAAAAGCAGGCATTACGCGAGAACAAACCAAATTACGTGTCGGCATTTTCGGTGCAGAGGCTTGGACCAATGAAATGCGTAAAGAATTGGAATATAAACTTGGTTTGAAAGCGTTCGACATTTATGGCTTGAGCGAAATAATGGGGCCGGGAGTTGCCTGCGAATGTGAATGTCAAAACGGGTTGCACGTTAACGAAGATCACTTTATCCCGGAAATAATTGACCCTTTAACCCTAGAGCCGCTACCGGAAGGTCAAGTGGGCGAACTTGTCTTTACCACAATTACCAAAGAAGGTCTTCCGCTATTGCGTTACCGTACCCGCGACCTTTCTGCCCTACATTATGATACTTGTTCGTGTGGAAGGACATTAGTCCGTATGGAAAAATGCAAAGGGCGAACAGATGATATGTTAATTATCAGAGGCGTAAACGTGTTCCCTTCTCAAATAGAATCCGTACTGCTTAATATGCACGAAACATCTCCTCATTATCAATTAATTGTTGACAGAGTAAACAATTTGGACATTTTGGAAGTGCATGTAGAAATGGATGAGCATTTCTTTGCCGATGAAATACGAAAGATTGAAGATCTTAACAAGAGAATCAAACACAACATCGAAAATACATTAGGCATCAGTGTAGGCGTAAAATTGGTAGAGCCAAACACGATAGAACGTTCAGAAGGTAAAGCCAAACGTATCATCGACAATCGTAAAAAGTAACATTAACCCTGTAAATTTGAACAACTATGACTATACAACAATTAAGCGTTTTTCTCGAAAACAAATCGGGACGATTATTAGAAGTAACAAAAGTATTGGCAGAACACGATATTAATATGTCCGCATTCAGCATTGCAGATTCTTCCGACTTTGGTATGCTCCGAATGATTGTAGATAAACCGGAAGCAGCTTATACGGCTTTGAAAAATAATAATTTCTCCGTCAACATCACACAAGTTGTAGGTTTGGTTGTACCCGATACAGCCGGAAGTCTTTACAACGCCTTAGAAATTCTGAAGAAAGACAATATTGAAGTAGAATATATGTATGCGTTTTCATTCAAAGACAACGCTACCGTTATTATTCGTTCTGCTAACGCAGAACAGACAGCTGCTGCACTCAAAACAGCCGGATTTCAAACTATGGATTAGTGAATTTCGCTGATATTGTAAGGCGTTTCCTGATATACAAAATAATTAAGCCAATTTGAGAATAACAGATTGGCATGACCGCGCCAACGTACTAACGGTCGTTCAGCGGGATCATTATTTGTATAATAATTTTTTGGCATCGTAATATCAAGACCTTTTGCCAAATCGCGTTTATACTCCTCATCCAATGTATTGGGAGAATATTCCGAATGTCCGGTAACAAAAAACTCTCTACCGTTTCTCCCCATCACCATATACAGACCGGCATCCGGCGATTCCGACAAAATGGATAATTCAGGAACCTTTTCGACATCACTCCGCAAAATAGTGGTATGGCGACTGTGCGGCACAAAAAATTCATCATCAAAGCCTCTAAAAATTGGATTTGTAGGTTCTAATACCTTATGAGAAAAAACCCCGAACATCTTTTTATTTAAAGTGTGTTTCGGAATATTATAATAATGATATAATCCGGCCTGCGCTGCCCAACAAATAAAGAAAGTAGAAGTAACATGCGTACGTGCCCAATCAAATACACCGACAATTTCTTGCCAATAATTAACCTCTTCAAACGGCAACATCTCCACAGGAGCTCCGGTAATAATCATACCGTCATACGTTTGATTGGCTATCTCTGAAAAAGGGCGATAAAAAGCCCTCAGATGTTCAATGGGTGTGTTTTTAGGCGTATGACTGTCCAATTTCAAAAAATCAATCTCAATTTGCAAAGGCGTATTTGACAGTAAACGAATCAAATCGGTTTCGGTGGTAACTTTTACCGGCATCAGATTAAGAATCAACATTCTAAGTGGGCGAATATCCTGCATTGAAGCCCGTTGGGTATTCATCACAAAAATGTTCTCCTTTTTTAGCAAATCAACAGCCGGAATTTCAGGTAAATTCAGTGGCATATTCCGATAATTTAATAGAAATTATTTATAATATTTACGGTACAAATCTCGAAAATCTTTTGTCTCTTTAAACGTTGTCAGCCAGCTATTTAGTTCAGATTGCAACTGAGTTGCCCGTTTATTCATTCCCCACGCCTGATATTGTTGAAAACCAAGTATCATATTTATATCTATCTCCGGATAATACAGTTTACACAAACGTGCTGTAAACTCATCACTGATAGCATAAGCAATTTCTCCACGCGACACCATTGCCACCAATAATTCGGTATCTGCTCCGGTCACATGGCTGACCTGAAAATCTACTCCCAACTCTTCTTGAATATGCTGTAAACGCAACAAGTAAGGCGAATGTTCAACGGTATAAATAGTCACACCTTCCAAATCCAAACTATTGCGAAGCGGAATCCCACCATTTTGCACATTATCAGCCAATTGTACAAGAACCAATCGGCTACTGACAATAGGAACGGAAAAAGCTATGCGTTGCTTTAGCTGCATCGTCACAGGAAGATTACGCAAAATAATATCATAAGTACCTTTATTTACCCCAACAATACAACGTTCCAAATCATCTTCTATAGTAAAATCCAAGTCCCACCCATGCAAATCGGCAAAGCGTTTTATCAATTCGTATTGAAATCCGCTTATTGTGCCATTTTCCACAAAATAACCTATCGAACTGTATTCTGTAGCAATATACATTTTTTTCTCTTTGTCTATATCATCAAAATCACGATAACGCAATGGCAAAAACAAAAGCACTACTGCAATAACTACTGCAACTGCCACCCACACATACCATTTTTTTAAGAAACTTTTGTTCATTACACTGTATTAGTTATAAAACGTCCAAGATAAACCAAATTGAAACGTTCCCGGATTTATCGGATAATTAGGCATGGAAAAATAATTTGTCAAATCAAACAATCCTTTATTCCAATGAGCATATTGTACATAAAAGCGCATTCTTTTAAGATGAAAATTCAGGTAAGCATTCAAAACCGGATAATTGCCTATCAACTGTTCGTTTTGTACACGAAATTGTCCGGTAGCAGGCACATAAACAGGTCCATAGTAAGCAGTATGATAACGCACACTCACTCCGGCCTGAAAGGTCAAAACTTTAAAAAACTTATCTTTATAATATAATGTAGAATACAGCGAAAAATCAGGTAACGGTAAAATATCCCGATTACTTGTATATTGATAAACAAACTGATTATCAAGATGGAAACGCCAAACTCTTACGTTTGCCACAGCATCAAGAGCCACAACCTGAACATTGCCGTCATACTGTTCGGGCAATCCTTTGGTATTAAAATAGACCAAATTGGTAACATTTTCCATTTGAGCCCCAATAGAAACATCGCGTGTAGGAACCGAAAAACGCACTTTGGCATTGAAACGCAAATTGTTCTTGAAATCATTATCCCATCTGAAATGATTAGACGAAAAATGTTCTACAAAATTATTGACCGTCTCATTATAAAAGCCTACTCCGGCATCCAAACGCAACACATCTTTTTTTACATTAAAAACAGTATGAATATTGCCAAATATCTCAAATTCGCCGGCTTTTGGTCCCAACACATAGACGTCACCCTGCGCATCATACGTCAAAATTTTGCCTTTCTGTTTCGAAATTAAAGCACCAACTTTCAAATGATTTTCATAATAACCATCAGTAACAGAATCGAATACCAACGCATGATAACGTAAATCATACTCCACAAAAGCCGCCAAACCAAAGTGCAAAATCCTGTTAAAATCTTCTTCCAAAGTAAACGATACCGTATTTTTCAACGACCAGTAACGAGAAGAGTCGTTGGTGTATGAATTATTGAGAAACGTAGAATCATAAAAAGCGGCAGGAACTGTTGTTTCATAATAACGCCGACGGGCATTCTCAAATTTTATGGTGTGAATAATACTGGAAATCGGTACAAACTCGGTTGCCACAGAATCTTCGCCAACTTTACGCTCCATATCTTTACCAAAGCGATAACGCTGATTATAAAAATAGATATCATTATTGTAACCGGATACCACACCGGTCAAATTTGTAGGAATATCTTTCGAAGAATAAGATGACGAACCTACTATTGATGACGGATTCAGAATAAATGCCGGATCGGAAATTCCACCATTCTCGTGATTTTTAAAACGGTTAAACATAATGACAGCATTCCCTGAATAATGTTTATTTTCATAACTCATCCAAAAACCGCCGTTTATCAATTCTGCACCTTGATTAGCATATTGCCCGCGTGCATAAATATAATTAAATAAGCCACCTATATTAAGACGTTTATTGGCATTCATGGTAAGCAACGCCTTAAAATAATCTTCCTCACTATATTTAGGCAAAGCAGAACGATAGACAAGTTGAGAATAAGGAGTTTTGGTGCTAAAAAATGAAACATTTTCCGGCGTTATCATATACGCATCGTAAGGCAAAGAAAAAAGGTAGTCGGTTTTATTGGTTCTGTCAAAATAGATTTTGGATTGCAAAGGCGACCCAAGATTACCATTCCACGAATTGGCTATGCTGTAATTATTAACAGGATTGTTGTCCTGATAGCTGGTTATAAGAGTATCCACAGCCACCGAATCTTTAAAGCCGAAACGTTCATCAATATTCCAGCTATGTACGTCCGATTTTGGCAACGTGCGTTTTTGCGAAGGTATATCTCCCTCTTGCGACTGTGCATATACAGTCACCATACAGAGAAACACGCCACCCACCAAAAGCCCGATTTTTTTCATAAACTGCAAAATTACAGTTTTTTTTTGAGATGTAAGATAAAAACAGACGAAAAGTCTGAAACACCAGAAACAAACAGAAAGCACAATAAGTACCCTCACTTGAAAAGAAAAAATGTAATGATGCCTTTTCTTCTATCTATTACTTCAATGATTTCTGTAAAATAGAATGGTGAACACACTCGGCAACAGCTTTGCGTAATTTCACAATCGAACCTTTATCTTTGGGGTGGACACGATTTGTCAATAAAATAACAGCCGTTTTCGTTTCAAAATCAATAACGACAGATGTTCCGGTATAACCGGTATGTACAATCGCTTGTTTCCCAAAATCACCCTTTGCAGAAGCATAAGCAGACGACACATCCCAACCAAGTGCACGCCCAAAGTCTTTGCCACAAACAGGTATGGAACACATTTGCTGCACAGTTGCAGCCTGTAAAATCCGCTTACCTCCATATTCCCCACCATTTAGCAACATTACTGAAAAAACCGCCAAATCGGCAGCAGAAGAAAATAGTCCTGCATTACCGGAAACGCCATTATTTGGGATACGTGCCAACGGGTCGTGAACCACACCACAAAATACCGTGCTGTCCGATTGCATTTCGGTAGGAACACAGTATAATTTTAAAGTATCTGACGGGCAATAATCCGTATGTGTCATACCCAAAGGAAGAAAAATATTTTCGTGAGCAAAGCAGCGCAGAGACTTACCGGACACTTTTTCAATAATAAGTTGTAACGTGATGAAATTCAAGCAGCTATACGCAAATTTTGTGCGTGGTTCAAACTGACGGGGACAAGTACAAATATAATCTGCCAATGCTTTTTTGTCAGCAATACCATACTGATCACGTAAAGTAACGATGCCGACATAAGGAGGTAAACCGGAAGTATGTGTCAGCAAATCGACCACACGAATCGGTTTGGTGTTCAAAGAAGGGGCTGAATAGTTTTTAAAATTGGGGAGATACTTATCCACATGGTCGTCCAAAGTAATTTTGCCACGTTCTACCAACTGCATCACACAAGTAGTAGTAGAAATTGCTTTGCTTACCGAAGCCAAATCGAATACGGCATCAGGTGTCATCGGCACTGTATCAGGAAAAACTTGTTTATTGCCATAAGCCTTAAAATACGCAAGTTTATCACCTCGTACCACAGCAAGCACCGCTCCCGGAATAAGATGTTCGGTTATGGCTTTCCGAATCGGCACATCAACCGCAGACAGACGTACCTCGTCCATACCCATGTCATGCGGAGCAACATGTTGCAACGGCTTCATGGCGACACAGAGACAAAACAGCAATGCAACAACAAAGATTTTTTCTAAAAATCTCATTATGTTGTGTGCTTTCTGACAAACAACTTATGAGCAAATTGATAACCTGTAAAAAAAAGGCGCAAAGCAGGAGAAGCCAGCGGAATCCAATTTTGAACGGTAGAAATAAGATGCGGCATAATTTTCCATGATTTTTGGATACGGCTCACATCATGTTTCAGCAACTGCTCCTGAACATAAAGGGAACTGCGTAAAGACGTTTTTCGTGCATCAATATCAGCCAATGTTCGTATGTTGGAAAAATCTCTGTTATGCATTTGTGTCATTGTTTGAATCTTCTTTAAACAAAATCGTCGTCAATTGTTTTATTAATGGATTGATAAACAATTTTTTGCGGCATAAAAACGCACAAAGTAATATCAGCAAAAAAATTCCGCCAACAATGCAAAATCCTATCTCTATACTGCTTAACAATTTACCCAGCCACATTGCCAACGCAAACGAGAAATAGACAAACGCTGTGAGCAGCAACACCAATGTTACAATAATCAGCAAAATCATGGCAATGATTTTGGTCATCTTTTCGAGCAGTTCCAAGCGCAACATATCGTAGCGCATACGAACATATTCCCTGCCGTCGTCCAACAGTTTGCTATACTTCCCTTTTTCTTCCATTAAGAGAGATTATACGTTTTCCGCCAATGTTTCATCTACCGCATTTTCCAAATCTTCATCAGAAAAATGTGATTTCAGTTTTGCAGTTACACGTTTGATAAAAGCTTCCAATGATTCTGCGTTAAAATTTGCTTTCTTTTCATTCACCAAAGCAATAATTTTTTTGCGGGTATTTTCGCCCTTATCAGGAGCAAATAAAACGCCTGCAATCACACCTGCGGCAATGCCGCCTACAAAAGCAAAAACATGAGATAATTTCATAGCTGTATTTTTAAAATTGGTTATTGTAATTACGACTGTAAAAATAGCTAAAAGTTTAATCCTAATTTCATTTTATCACAATTTTATGTGCTTGTGTGCCAACCATGGCAGTATAAATGCCGTTCGACAGTGCAGGTATGGTAATGGTTGTTTCTGCTTTTCCCACATAAATGCAACGCCCTGCCATATCAAACAAACGAACGGTTGTACCGGTTTCTGCTCCCGAAATTGTCAATACACCATTTTGCTGTACAAATTGCAGATTATTGTTGGCTGTATTCGATACGCTTGTGATGAGTTTTTGTGCACGGTTGATAATCAGTTCAAAACGGTTGGAAGTGGTTCCTGTTGTTGCATCAAAGGTATAATTATTGTAGAGCAGATTAGTTTCCGTTTCACGTAAATTGTCGCGTAAGATGACACTTAATGCAGGAACTTCTTTATTTTCGAGAGAGAAGGTATATTCGGCAGCCGTACCCACGTACAAGCCAACAGCTACGGTTGTTTGCGTGGCTTTTGCCAGATGGTTGAACGCCATTTTTCTATTGGATGCCCCATAAGTAAAGAGTTGCGGATAGGCACTGCCTAATGGAGCCATCAACAGTAAATCTTTGTTTTGTTCGTAAACATCGTTTTTGCCGTCGTCAGCCAAAATGATACCTGCTTTTTCTGTATAAGTACCGTTACTCATTACCAATGTGTAGAACTCATCGGCTTCGTCGGTTGCTTTTGTACTCATCAAAGGAACAGATTGTGCAGTTTGTTTCGTGAAAGTTTCTGTTCCGGAATATTGCACAAAGAACGAATTAAACGGATTTAAGTCGGTAGCACTTGCCTGATTGCTGTAAATATAGCCGGTATTGTTTGCTTTCATGGTGACAATGTAATTAGGTCCTGAAACTTTTGACTTTAAGTAAACCGGCGTTCCTACCAAGTGCCAGTTGCCATCAAAGACCGAATCGGCATGAGTTCCGACATAGTTTGAGAGTGTTACCTGTTTATTGTCTGTGTTGATGGTTTCTTTGTCTGTGTACACAGTCGAAAAGAATTGTAGCGTTACCGGCATAGGATATGAATTGTCAAATCCGAGCAGATACCCTTCGTTGGCATTCAGCGTAGCTGTTTCCGGCAGATATTCCCAATAAGTTGCAAGATTGCCTGTCAAATTCGCTCGTTTCTGAGTGTTGTAGTATTTTACTATCCAAGCTGTTCCGTAATGCGGAATGCCTTTGACATCGGCAATTTTGACATCATACGGGAACGAAATCCAATACCAAATTTTATTGTTGGAAAAAACACGTTCGTAGATAACTCGACCGTTTGTAATGGAGAACGGTTTAGACAATTCCTGTGTTGATGCGTCGGTAGCCGAGATAACCAAATCGCCCACGGCATCAATTTCGGCACTGACGTTATTCGGCATCGACTGATAAATGATGCTGTCGGTATAGAAATTGTGCACGATACGTACACGCTGACCTGCAACCGAACTGTTGCTGAGGGTTACATTCAAAGTATTAAATCCGGTAACGTCTGCCGTAGAAGTCAATGAACTATTATTGATAAATGAAGCCACAACGAAGGTGTCGGTCATATTTTCTGCAATTGTTGCCGACAAATCGCCGATTTTCGTGGTTTTGCCTTTTGCCTGATAAGCCGTCAGAACATTTGTAGAACGATCGTAATTGTAACGAATGGCAGATGTATTGGTCAAATCGGTTGATTTAAACATTGTATCGGAAATGCACGGATTATAGATATTGCCAATCTGCGCCTTAACCGATAAGGTTTCTCCTGCTCCAAGCGGGATCTGTTTTGCCCAATAATATTTATTGGCAGAGAGTTGCCCCATTTTATTGTCCTTGTAAACATTCAAATAATCACTCCAGCCGCCTGTGGTTGCGTCTGCACGTACATAAAAATTACCGGTATATTTGGCAACTGTGCCCAAGGTTTTGGTATCATACGTAAATTGTGCCTGAACAACGGTTCCGCTGACACTTGATGTAACCGTTTGCGGCAAAGTTTTCCACGCATTATGTTCATCCATTACCTGCAATTTCAGTGTATTGCCCGTCGGGTGATAAAGCGAAAAATAGCCCTCAAAACTTAACGCATTGGAACTAAAATCGGTCGTGCCGTCACTGTACAAACGATAGGCTTTTGCCCATTTGGCATACAAGGTTACCGTGCCGCCATGAGTAGGTGTAAGATTGGATACACTTTGTCCGTCGGTGTAAAGCACATCGCCTCCGGCAGATGTTGACCAGCCGACAAACGTATAATCACCATAAGTAAAGCCATTTGTCGTTAATGCTTTGGCAACGTCATAGATATGCGAGGACGAAGCAGTGCTGCCACCCGTTGCACCATTACCATTATACGTTATCGTGTAATGGTTCGGCATCCAAACTGCCTTAATGGTAATATCCTCATTACGATAAATATACTTATTGTCTGAGGTTAAAGCATCGGAACTCAACGCTGCCGAAAGGCGGGTACCTATATTCGACAAGTCGGACGAGGTACGTACCCACAAATGGCTGTTCACTTTTTCCGGGTCTGTACTGCTACAAGCAGGAATACCATTGTTCCAATAGTTATAACAACCAATGGCATAAAACCAATTATTAGCAGGATTAACAGAACCGTCAATAAATGTGTTGGAAGTATGATTTGAAACAGCCAAACCTCGCCAACCTTCCGCAGTCCAACTAGTATCTACTGCATTATAGTCCGTTACAGTACTTACATCACTTGTTGCAGGATTGGACGTTTGCGTCCAGCGGTTATAACCGGTAAAACTGTAATATTCCAATAAAAATTCGTACTTACTGTCATCATATTTCAATTTGTCCAAAATATTAAGCAACGACAGCTTATTGACATCATTCACGGAATTGGAAGCCAAACTGTCGGATGAAGAAAAAAGGTTGGCATAACCATTACTGTAATGATAAAATACTTCCGCCCACGTGGCAGCGTAAGCCTCTTTTGTCCAAAGCCAGCCACCAAAACGGTATCCCGTGCGGGTAGCATCGGCTATGGCTTGCGTACCTCCATAAGAGCCGGTATGTGTAGTAACACTTGAAGAACTGTTGTAAACACCTCCATTCGGATTAACCGATACGGTATGCGGATTAGCAGTCCACTGTGCTTCGAGTGTAACGAAACCATACTTGCCCGTCCCTACATTGTGAGAAGCCGTATATACTGTAGCTGCCGTCCAATTGCCTTTGGTGGCAGACACTTTCCAACCGGAAAACGTATAACCGAATTTTGTAGGTGAGGAAGCTAAAGTAAGGTTGGTGGTAACTTCGTAGTCTTGAGGGTCTATGTTCGAACCGCCTTTGCTGTCGTAGGTAATGCGATAGGGAACTTCTTCGCATTTTACAGCGTAAACTTTAGTTGGTGTAGAGTTGTTCAAGTCATCCGTGTAAGTAACGGTTATTTTTAGCGATTTGCCAGCTTTTCCCAATCCGGTGGAGGGAACGGTGAAAGTGGTACCGCTCCGTGTGCAATTCGTACAAGTTACATTGGTAAGGTTAGTGGCTCCCAATTTATTGTTGTCGTGCCAATCGGCATTTTGTACGTTTTTGTGTTTAATGGTAAATGTCGGGTTGTCGGCCGAAGCCTCTTCCAACAAGTACGTAAAATGCAACGTTCCCGTAGTGGCGCTTTCCGTTTTGATCATTACCGTTTCGGAAGTGGCAATACCATTGGTTCCCACAATATTAAAAGCAGGAGCCTCTTCCATATAATACGCCATAGCGCCATTAGATGAGGCAGAAACATATAAATGTACTAAGTTTCTATCTGTGGAATTTTCTACTACATAAGCTCCACAAGATACAATATGAGGAGTCACACTTGTTGCCATAGTAGTTGAAGTTCCTAAAGGACCCAATATCCCATTTCCAATAGGAGAAGATACACTCAATGGCGATACTGAAGCATCCAATAATTGAAACACCTTAGCAGAATAGCCTACAGGAGTTCCTGTATTATAAATATCTGTTCCCATACAAAGGAAACGCTTATCTTGAAAAGTAAAATCCGCAACATCAGCACGTACTCCAGCATTTGGACCTCCAGAAAAACTAGGAAAATTACGAATAGTTATTCCTCCAGTAGACCAAGATGATACAGTCACTAACTTGGGAGGGCAATCACTTCCATCTATCCAAAAATGAGTGGCATCAACAATACGAACACGCACATTAAGACCTAAACCCGAGATAGAAATCTTTGTAGCACTACCCAATACATCTTTAGTAACCGGTATATATAAAACACCTGTTTCTGCATTAGAAACTGTAATCAACATAAATCCTGTTCCTAATGAATTGAGATTAACATCTAAACCATAACCAACACGGCTATCAGTTCCACTTTGTCCACTAATTACTTTTATTTCATTAAATGTCCAAGTCGCATTTGCAGCATCAGAACGCAAAATCCGTACGGTATTTGAAGCCGAATTACTTGCATTACACATCCAGATATATCCTCTTGAATCAGTTGCTATACCACCTCCGATATCCATAGGCATACGATAATAGTTTCGCCCGTCTGAATAGACATGCCCTGCACTACATGCTCCTCCTCGCACAGGAGAAATTGTACCAGTACCATCAGCACCGGTACCATACCCACGAGTATTAAACCACAAATATGTATTTACAGGAGATTTGGATATGGCAAATCCACCATCTGCATTACAGTAAGTATTTGTAAGAGCACCTGCATTCAAAGATTTATCCCATTTTTTTCGGAATACATAGTCCGTAGCTTGTACCTGCACAGTAGCAGCTACCAGCATCAGTGTCAAAAAAACCGTGATAATTTTTTTCATAATTATTGTTGTTTTATTGTTAGTCTGTTTTTTACAGTTGTTTAAGTTTAAGCCAACCCCTCCTGCTTCGCCTCGTCCCCTTCAAATTAAGGGGACATTGCACGCGCTACGGGTGGCTATCGGCGTTCCTTTCACATCACAAAACATCAGCACTTTATTCGGCAGCCATTACTCTACCAAGTTGCCAATTCGAAAGGCTTCGCCCATCAACTGCCGATTTATTTCAAATAACGTTTTATTTCATTTAAAGTTCGCTCAGGATAATCAAAAACCTCAAAATTTTCAAATTGCACCACTATAATTCCAAAACTTTCTAAACAGGTTGTTCCGCGTTTATCATATTCCCGTGCTTGCGGCGAATGATGAACTTCTCCATCTAATTCTATCGCCAACTTATATTCGGGGCAATAAAAATCAATGATAATTTTACCTACCGAATATTGTCGTAAAAATCGTTTACCATCAAGTTGTCTGTTCCGTATCATCATCCACAAAGCAACTTCTGCCGGTGTCATTCTTTTTCGCAGTGCTCTACGGTTCTCTTTACTTTCCGGTGTGTTAATGTTTCATGCCATTCAAGCCGCTTTGAAATTAGTTTTTGACTCTCTCTACACTTTTTGAGCTGCCTTATGCTATTTTGAATTATTCACTTTTGACAACAGCGATTGCACACATCGCGCGTACATTATATATTTATTTGCAAAGATATTAAAAAGAACCGATTAGTTCTAATTTTATTTATTTCATGTAAACATCTATTACAAAGCACATTTGGCAGATTAACACATTTCAACAATAGTTAAAAAGACAAATTTAACACTTTTTTTAACAAAAACATTCATTAAAAACAAAGAATAAGAACACAGACTCATGTATAAATAAAATTTAGAAAAGAAGCTTTGCTTTTTAAAATAAAATAATAACCTCAAAAACAATAAATTATAGATACAAAAAGAAGAACGAAAAATAGAAAAAGATATAGTTTTAAAAAAGATGTCAGCCGATCTATGGCAACAATCAGCCAACAAAATATTAGTTAATTATTACTAATAAATATAAAAACATAATTAAAATAACAGAAAAATTACAACTACAATAATATAAACACCTGAAAATATGCTATTTATATACCAAAACTCTGAGATATAAATAATATTTTAAAATATATAAAAATACATAATTGTCAGTAAGATTGTAAATCAGGTAAATTCTCAATCCATACGCGATTTGTAGTCGTTGTAATCGTAACTGCGGAGCAATTCTATAGAGCCATTGCCATGGCGTATGGCAATAGAGGGATGTGAAACACCGTTAAACATGGTTGTTTTTACAGTGGTATAATGAATCATATCTTCAAAAATAATTCTGTCGCCAACTTTTAATTCCTTATCAAAACTCCATGAGCCGTAAAAGTCGCCACTGAGACAACTGTTTCCTCCCATACGATAAGTCGGTTTTCCTGCTGTTTCGTCATGCGCACCTACAATGACAGGTTTATAAGGCATTTCAAGACAATCGGGCATGTGGCAGGCAAACGACACATCTAACATTGCCGTTTTTACGCCGTGATTTTCCACAATATCCTGCACCGTGGCAATAAGCACACCCGTGCGCCAAGCAAAGGCACTTCCCGGTTCTAAAATAATCTGTAAATAAGGATACTTAGATTTGAATTGCTGTAAAACCCGAATAAGATGCTCTATATCATAACCTTGTTTAGTCATCAAATGTCCGCCACCCATATTCAGCCATTTTAATTGGTCAAACAAATGTCCGAAACGTTCTTCTACTACCGCCAGCGTACGTTCCAAATCGTACGAATTCGATTCACACAATGTATGAAAATGTAATCCTTCAATTCCTTCCGGCAATTTATTTCTCAAGTCGTCAGCAACAACGCCAAGTCGCGAACCCGCGGCACAAGGATTATAGAGTGCCGTTTCTACGTCCGAAAATTCGGGATTGATGCGCAAACCGCACGACACGTTTTTTTGATGTGCCAATTGACCAAATTTGGCATACTGTGTCAAAGAATTAAACGTAATATGCGTGCTGCAATCGGCAATCAGCGGAAATTCTCTGTCGGTATATACCGGAGCATACGTATGAGCTTTACTTCCCATTTCCTCTACTGCCAATCGGGCTTCATTCAACGAACTTGCCGTGCTGCACGAAATATAGTTGCGAATGATGGGAAATGTTTTCCACAAGGCAAATGCTTTAAATGCCAAAATAATCTCCACGCCGGCACGGTCTTTCACCGATTTTATCAGTGACAAATTGCTCCGCAACTGCGTTTCATCAATCACATAGCACGGCGACGGTATTTCGGTCGAAAGAAAATCAATCATTCGCAGACACTGTTAAAATTCCAAATCTCCATTAATAATTTCATGCCAAGGCAAACCACTTTCCGCTACTTTTGCAAGGAATGGATCAGGATTAAATTCCTCAACATTAAATACGCCTTTCCCACTCCATTTCCCCGTCATAAACATATATGCGCCGGTCATGGCAGGCACACCTGTAGTATAACTGACACCTTGCGTTCCGGTTTCTTTGTAAGCAGCCTCGTGACTGCAATTATTATAAATATAGTACGTTTTTTCTTTCCCGTCTTTGACACCTTTTATACGGCAGCCGATAGACGTCCAACCCGTATAGTTTGCCCCAAGTGTTTCGGGAGCCGGCAATACGGCTTTTAAAAACTGTATCGGCACAATTTTTTGTCCGTTATAATCGATTTCGTCAATGCGCGCCATACCAATATCCTGAATAACACGCAGATGCGTCAAATATTCCTGACCAAAAGTCATCCAAAAACGAGCTCGTTTGATAGTCGGAAAGTTTTTGACCAACGACTCCAACTCTTCATGATACATCAGATACGATTCCCGCACGCCAACTTCCGGATAAGTCAATGGTTCATGAATTTCGAGAGCGCCTGTCTGTTCCCATTTTCCATTAAGATAATAACGCCCTTTCTGCGTAATTTCCCGAATATTGATTTCAGGATTAAAATTAGTGGCAAACGCTTTGTGATGGTCGCCGGCGTTACAATCCACAATATCTAATTCGTGAATTTCGTCAAAATGATGTTTGGCGGCATAAGCCGTATAAACGCCGGTTACTCCCGGATCAAAACCACATCCGAGAATGGCCGTCAATCCTGTCTGTTTGAATTTGTCCTGATATGCCCATTGCCAAGAATATTGATATTTCGCTTCATCCAATGGTTCATAATTGGCAGTATCCAAATAATTGCAACCGGCAGCCAGACAAGCATCCATAATATGTAAATCCTGATATGGCAATGCCAAATTCATTACTAATTCAGGCTGAAACTGTTTAAGTAATGCGGTAAGGTCAGCCACATTATCCGCATCTACCTGTGCCGTTTTGACTGTTACACCATAACGTGCTTTTAAATCGGCAGCAATAGCATCGCATTTCTTTTTGGTGCGACTTGCTATCATTATTTCGTTAAACACATCCGAGTTTTGCGCCAACTTGTGTGCAGCAACCGTAGCCACACCACCTGCACCTATTATCACTACTTTTCCCATGGTCATAAAAATTACATTGTTGTTTTATGTCGCAAAGTTACAAAAAAATGGTTGAATGACCGAATAACCGAACAATTGAATAAAAAAATTATAAGTTTCAGGTTTTTAGACAATTATTTAATAACTCATTCAGTTAATAAATGATTAAATGATTTTTTTTGTATCTTTGTCCCAAATAAACTATTTATGAAACAGATCGTTTTATTTTTACTTTCATTATTGATTTGCTTTTGTGACACTCTGTCCGCACAATACCGCACACAAATATTTGCAGAAAATGTAAAGACTTTGCAAGTTGTCTTTCCCTACGATCCGTTGGCTTTGCCGGTAATGGATTTAGGTTCGGAAAATCATCTTTACATCTCTTTTGACGAACTTTCTTTCGACCTGAAAAACTATTATTACCGCATTGTGCACTGCAACGCCGACTGGACGCCTTCAGATTTACAGGAAGCCGATTTTATGGAAGGGTTTACCAATGGTCAAATAACCGATTATGCACTATCCAGCACCACAACCACGCCCTACACCCATTACAGTTTTTCTGTTCCAAACGACGACTTAACATTAAAAATATCTGGTAATTACGTTGCTCTTATCGCCGAAGACAACAATTTCGACAATTTAGTAGCGACGGCCTGTTTTTCCATTGTAGAACCATTAATTTCCGTAGAAGCAAAAGTGCGCGGCAATACGGACATTGAACTAAACGGTCGTTATCAACAATTGGAGATGTCTATTGACAAAGGCGGTTATAATGTTCGCGACCCATTATCGGAAATCAAAGTTTTAATTCGGCAAAACGAACGATTGGACACGCAAGTTGCCGATGTAAAGCCCACTTTCATTTCAGGCAATACGCTCACATTCCTGAATAATCGAGCACTTATTTTCGAAGGTGGAAATCAATACCGCAGCATCGACTTTTCATCGGAATACACTTATGGCGCAGGAATTGAACGAATTATCTACCAAAACGGAGCTTTTCAAGTTATTCTCTCGGAAGACAGAGAGCGAACAGGACGTGGCGTCGCTCAAGGGCAAGATGCCAATGGGAAATTCATCATCAACCGCCAAAATAGCTACAACAACGATACGGAAGCCGACTATATGTGGGTACACTTTGCATTTCAACGCTCGGAGCCTTTTCTTGCCGGCAGTGTTTATCTGTTAGGTGACTTGTGTTACAACCTATTGGACGAGAGTAGCAAAATGCGCTACAATTTTGAAACACATTGTTATGAAAAATCCCTGTTGTTAAAACAGGGAGGTTATAATTTTCAGTACGCTTATTTGCCGGCAAAAACATCAAAAGGTCTGTTGGAATTTACCGAAGGCAGTTACTGGCAAACCGAAAACGAATATGCGATATATGTCTATTATCGTCCTTGGGGAGGACGCTACGACAGACTAATTACAGTAAAAGTAGTACAAAATTAAAGCTGCTAACTTTATTTTGCCGTTTCGTCTGTTTTTTCTTCCTGTTTCGGTGTCTCTTTTTCCTCTTTGGTTATTTCTTTTTCAACTTCATTCATTCCTTGTTTGAAGCTTTTAACTCCTTTTCCCAAACCTTTCATCAATTCAGGAATCTTTTTGCCACCAAAAAGTAACAAGATAGCCAAAACAATTAAAATAATCTCAGGAGTTCCAAGAGCAAATAATAAAATGGCAAGCGTTTTCATATCAACAATATGTTTTACAAATTCTTATTGTTGCAAAGATACAATAATTTATTTTGTTTTTTGACGTGAGTCCACAATATTTTTTTACTTTTGTATTTGTAAAAGAAAAGGGAACAACAGCAACAAGCAAAGAAAAACATGAAAAAAGACACTGACCAATTAACTTTCTGGGAACACTTAGATGCCTTGCGAGGTACAATTATCCGTTCACTGGTTGCCATTGCCATTTGTATGATTGCCGCTTTCTATTTTAAAACCTATCTGTTTGACTACATTGTTTTAGCTCCAAAAGACACCAATTTCATCTCTTATCGTGTACTATGCCGCCTTGCCGAATGGCTTGGTTGTTCGCAACTCTGTCCCGATAGTTTTTCGCTTTCACTTATCAACATTAATCTGTCGGGGCAATTTATCATGCACTTCAATGTAGCATTTTGGACCGGTTTTATTGTGGCATTTCCTTACATCTTGTATGAATTATGGAAATTCATTGCACCCGCGCTCTACGCCAACGAGCAGAAAACTATTTTAAGAATCTTTGTATCAGGGAGCCTGCTGTTTTTTATAGGCGTATTAATTTCTTATTTCATTATTTTTCCAATAACAATAAGATTTTTAGGAGGTTACGAAGTAAGCACAAGCGTAGAAAATCAAATTACACTGCAATCATACCTTGCAACGCTTACCATACTGACACTTTGCATGGGATTGATTTTCGAATTGCCGATAGTTATCTATTTTTTATCAAGCATAGGGTTAGTCACCAAACAATGGTTACGCCACTATCGCCGTTGGGCAATTATTCTGATTATGATTTTGGCAGCCATTATCACTCCTACGTCCGACCCGTTTACCATGATAGTAGTTTGCATCCCACTGTTTCTGCTATATGAAGTGGGAATTTTGGTATGTAAAAAATAATTATAAAAAAATTGGTTTTTATAAAAATAAATGTGTAAATTGCAACATTAATCAAAACAAAAAAGATTTTAGCAAATATACACACATAAATAATTGGCTATGAGTTATTTAAAATTTGACAAAATGTTACTTACCAACCTCGAAAAGTCGTTGGATAAGGAAATGTTGCGTACAAATAAAGCCGGAGCCTATGCCAGCACGACTATTATTGACTGCAACACACGTAAATATCATGGACTTTTAGTAGTACCTGCTCCCACCTTAGGTACCGAAAACCATGTTTTACTGTCATCGTTGGACGAGACGGTAATTCAACATGGAGCGGAATTTAATTTGGGCATTCATAAATATCAGGGCGATTACTACAGTCCCCGCGGGCACAAATACATCCGCGAATTTCACATTGATACCGTAGCCCGTACTATTTACCGTGTAGGAGGTGTTGTTTTACAAAAAGAGCGAACATTTGTTTCAGGCGAAAGCAGAATGTTAATTCGTTACACACTATTGGAAGCACACTCAGCCACTACGTTGCGTTTCAAACCATTTCTTGCGTTTCGCAATGTCAGTCAGCTCACACACGAGAACAACACCATCAATCGCGCTTACAGCGAAGTAGAAAACGGCATTTCTTGGTGTCTTTACTCCGGTTATCCAAATCTCGTTATCCAGTTTAACAAACAAGTTGATTTTATAGCACAACCCGACTGGTACCAAGGAATAGAATATTACAAAGAGCAGGAACGCGGCTACGATTACAAAGAAGACCAATACGTTCCCGGATATTTTGAACTTCCAATAAAAAAAGGAGAAACCATTATTGTTTCAGCCGGTGTGGAACCGGTAACATGCCAATCTCTGAAAAAACTGTTTGAATATGAATTTACAAATCGGACACCACGTACCAGTTTTTTCAA
>JAQUTW010000029.1 GCA_028694215.1 Paludibacteraceae bacterium
CCACCAGATATGCTACCTCTTTTTGAATAGGGGGCTTACTTTTGAAAAATCCAGTTCAGATTGCCAGTTAATAAGCAATCTGAACCGAATTTATATGCTTTTATTTTTTTACCGGACAGCAATAATTAAATATATTTAGTCGTTCTTTATTAAAGAATTGCAAAGATAATTATTTTTTTGTTGAAAATTAAAACTATTTAATATTATTTGTGGTTGGGGGGGGCAAAAAAAACGGAATGCTTGTTGCATCCCGTTTTTATAGGTGTTTTTTGTTACAAGGTAATGTCGTTCCCGTTGTAGAAATCGAATATTTTGGTACGGAAAATAAACTCGTATTTGGCTTGTGTTTCTTGTGCCTGTGCTTTTTCCAAACGTGTTTTGGCATTGTTGAAGTCGAAAGGTGTCGATTTTCCGCCATCGTATTTTGCCTGTTCAAACTCGAAAGCAATGCGTGACGATTCGGAAGTTTTGCCTGCTGCAATGTATTTGTCGCGCGCCGCCAAAGCGTTGTAGTAGGCGGTTTGTATCTCTTTCAGTAAAGTTTGTTTGGCATTCTCCAGTTCCAACTCCTGTGTCAAAATGTTGATGCGTGCCTGTTTTACCTTGTTCATGGTCGATAAGCGGTTGAAGATGGGAATGGAGAGTGATAAGGCAATCACTTCGCTGCTGTTGTCGCCCAATTGTTTGCCGAAAGCCGAGTTTTCTGCCTGAAACGAGTGGTAGTAGCCTGTATTGTAGCCGGCTTGCAGGTTGAGTTGCGGGTAATAAGCCGATTCGGCAATTTTCAAATCTTTTTTGCTGCTTTCGATGCGTATTTCGGAAGCTTTTATGCTCGGGCGCACTGCCAATGACGTGTTGTAGGCTTCGTAGGGTGACGATAGTGTGCCAATCATGCTTGCCAATAGTTTTTCGGCATCAATTTCGGCTACGGAAAAGTTGGTAATGTCGTGATAGTTAATGGCTTGACACATATTCAGAATGGCAAGTTGCAGTGAATTTTGTGCTTCGGTACGTGTCTGCTCGTCGGTTGCCAATTGTGCCTTGTTTTCATAAAGTTCGGATTCCGATTTTTTGCCGTTTTTTACCAATTTTTCCGTGTTGTCCACTTGGCTCTTACTCAAAATAATTTGGTTGTTGGCAATGGCTAACAATTCTTTGTAATATAAGATGTTAAGGTAATATCCTGTTACATTGATTGTCAGACTTTCTTTAGCTTTGTTCAAATCTTCTACGGCTGCCTGTAAATTCAGTTTGTCGGAAGCTATTTGGTTGGTAATGCGCAACCCACTGAACAGTGGCATAGATGATGATACTCCGAAACTGGTAGATGCCATGGATTGACTGGTGGTAATATTGTCGTTGCCGGTGGCACGCCCGAACGAGAAGTTTTGTCCTACGTTGGCATTTAAATTAGGCACGAAACTTAATTTCGATGTTTTCAGGTTCAACTCCTGATTATCGCGTTGCAATGCCATTTTCTGAACTGTGATATTGTTTTGAATCGCATAATCGACACATTGTTCCAAACTCCATGTTTGTTGTGCCGACAGCATGGCTGTTATTGCTGCCAAAATGGTTGATATGATTGTTCTTAATTTCATAATAAAAATGTTGTAAATGAATAATTATGACATTTGTATGGTGTTTGTATGACATGCTTATGGCTTGTCTATAACATGTGTATGGCGTTTATTTTTTAGAGCGACAACATTACGGTTTTTTATCTATTTTTTGTAAGCCTCGAATCTGCATAGAATCGGTGACGCCACTTAACACTTCGATATTGATGCCGTCTGACAAACCAAGTGTAACGGGACATTTCTCAAATTCTTGCTTTTTACCGTCGGTTGTTTTCAGCACATATACAAAAGACGAGTCTTTTTCAAAAGATACCGAGCTTTCGGGCACTGTCATTACATTGTTGCGTTGTGCCAAAATAATTTCGGCATTGGCACTGTATCCGGCACGAATAACCACCGAATCGGGAATGCGTGCAGCAGCTTTCATTTCAAACATTACAGCCCCGTTTTCTTCCGCACCTTTGGGCGAAATATATTCGAGCGTGGCGTCAAATCGCTGATCCTGCAAAGCACCGACGGTAAGTACAATGGGCATTCCTTCGTGTACACGACCGACTTCTGTTTCGTCCACCTTACCTTCAAAAATCATATCGTTCATGTCGGCTATGGTAGCAATGGTTGTTCCATCATTGAAATTATTCGATTGAATAACGGAGTTACCGACTTTCACGGGAATATCCAAAATGACACCCGTAATTGTTGAGCGAATTTGTGTATTGGTGTAGGAATCCGAACGTTTCGCAATACCGTTTTTAACAATTTCCAAATTGTCGATGGCAGTTTGCAGTTCTTCTTTTGCTTTCAGATAATCGGCACGACTTTTTTCAAAATCTTCACGTGACAATACTTTTTCGTTGTAAAGTTTTTCGTCGCGTTTATATTGGGTTTCTATGCGTTCTACATCTATTTTGGCAACATTGATGCGATTTTCGGCACTGTTGATCTGGCTCATTTCTGGAATAATTTTGACCAAAGCAATAACCTCACCGTTCTTTACTTTCTGACCGGCTTCTTTGTAGATATTGGAGATGATACCCGAAATTTGCGGCTTGATTTGTACCTCGTTGCGCGGATTGATTTTTCCCGTTGCCACTGTTTTCTTGGCTATGGTTTGCACCGATGGTGTTAAAATATCATATACCACTTCTTTGGGTTGCGATTTTTGCCAAAGAAACACAAATGTGCCGATAACCACAATTCCCAATAGGGATAAGAAAATAATTCTAATTGCTTTTTTCATATTTTTTTGTCTTTAAATATTTAATATTCAGCTATTTTTTTTCTTAGTTGTTGTGCGATGCTTCGATTTTATTGGAATTCTGACGTTCATTCTTTATTTGCTTTAAAGCCTGCTCAATGACTACATCTTGGTTTTTTAGGAATATATCGGCAGTTTCTTCCACTTCGATGTCGGGTTTTATGCCGATGCCGATAAATTCGCTACCATCAGCTGCCAATTCATTTTTGGTGCAGATAATACAGCTAATGTCGGAACTCAACTTAATTTGTATGGGATTTCCGGTGCTGCCGCCGGTGGAGGTGCCGATGATGACGCCGCGTTTAGCCGCCCGAAAATTGACACAGAAATTTTCTGCCGATGAAAAGGTGGCTCCGTTGACTAACACAACAACTGGATTTTTGTAAACGGTTGTAGATGTTATCGGATTGAGTGTGCTACCGGCAGTGGTGTAAAATTCGGGGGCGTAATTCCACGAAGCGTGAGCGGCAATGTACATCGGAGTAGACCAAGAACCGAGCCGTACAGGTCTGTTAATGAGATGCCGAACGATGTAATCGGCATAACTTGAATTGCCTCCTGTATTGTCGCGGAGATCGATAATCAACGCTTCGGTGGTGCGTATTTTTTTGTACACCGAATCGAATTGTGCCTTGTAGTTGTTGCCCATAAATGTGTTGATGACCAAATAACCGACATTGTTGCCTAACACTTTGTAGTCAAATATCCGGTCTTCCTTATCCAAATCCCAATCTATAGTGCGTGCGCTTTTCAGTTCGGTAATTTTACCATCTGGTGTTCGAAATTTTATTTTAGTAACCTTGTTGCCTTTGTCTTTTGTCAGCGCAAATGTGCGACAAGATGACATTCTTTGCCATTGCAGGGTGGAATAGGAGATGTATGGGCGAATGTGATTGTCGGCGTAATCGAGTACTTTTTCGTCATCGATTTCCAAAATTTCGCACCCGCGCACTAAGCCTTGTTCCACAAATTTTGAGTTATATACATTAGTTACAAAAACGCGGTTTACAACCAATTTGGTTTCAAAGGGTAGAGGTCGTACCCATTCGTCTTCACTGCCAAAGTTGCCGGAGTAGATTTGGGTATGACCGTCATGGAGTTGTACGCAAAGACGTTGTAATGCTTGTACAAACTCATAGTCGGTTTTGGTGGCGGTAAGTTTTGGTAGTTCAGCGACGCACAAACTATCCCAATCAAATGTTAATTTATTGTAGTGTACAAAATTGTATTTTACTTCGGTACAAAATTTGGATACAATGTATGCTTTTTGCGCTTCAGAAATTTGTTGTGCCGAAAGTATTGTTGCCGTTCCTGCCACTAAAAATGTCGTTAAAATTGCTTTTTTCATATACGTTTTGTTTTAGATTTTATTAATTCATATAAATAGTTCTTCTTGCTGATATTTTATTCATCTCTCAATGCGTCTATTGCTTTTATTTGCAATGCACGTTTTGAAGGCAGCCAGCCGGCAAACAATCCCGATATTAAAATAATTATCAGTGCGGCAATGGCAATGCCAAACGAAATTTGCGGATTACTCAACGGAATATTTTCAGATGGCGAATTAGCCAATATATTTGATATGACAGATAAAACGCTAACTCCCAAAACAATTCCGCCAATACCGGCAAGCACCGTCAGTACAAGACTTTCACTCATTATTTGCTTTAGAATAACCCACGGAGAAGCTCCCAATGCACGACGTACGCCTATTTCCTGTGTGCGTTCGCGTACAGTAACCAGCATAATATTACTTACACCAACAATTCCGGCTAACAACGTGCCTAACCCCACAATCCAGATAAGTGCGTTGATGCCGATAATAAGTGCATTGAACATATCAAAAATCTGTTTGGTGTTGAATGCTTGTACCGCTTGCGAGTCAGTAGGCGAAATGTTATTGCGGGCTTTCAGTAATGTTTTTATTTCTTCTTCCATTTCGGCAATATTGACAGACGAATTAGCTGCTAAAGCAATGCAGTGTACTTCATCGCCACAATTTTGAGTCTGTTGCAACGTGGTAAATGGTACGGAAACCATTTCTTCGGCATCGCCAAAAACTCTGATATTTTGTGAAATAGCTTCGTTTACACCGATTACCGTATAATAAATGCCGTTGACGCGAAGCAGTGAACCGATAATGGTTTCTCCGGGAGCATAAAGGTCGTTGGCGACACGTTTGCCGATAACACAGACTTTACGGCGTTCTTTTATATCAATATCGTTGATGAAGCGTCCCTGTAACATACGGCTTGGATTGATATGGTCGTAATCTGGTGAAAAACCCATGACGGAAAAAGAGCCGTATTTATCGGAACGCACAATGTTATTGGTAACGCTGCGGTCGCCAAAAATAACGCCGCTCATGTATTTGATTTCGTGTGCATATTGTGCCTGTATGGCTTCATAGTCCGACATAGTCATATTCCATATACGACCACGCTGAAAACCTTTATATGGTTCCGAGGTGCGGTCGGTAAACATAAATGTAGAGTTGGCTTCAAAATGATCGACGCCGTCCATAATGCCATGCTTGATACCGACACCGAAACCGGCCATGACCACCAACATAAATACACCCCAAAAAACGCCGAATGCCGTGAGCAGACTACGCATTTTGTTACGTGTAATCGTCAGCCAAATTTCCTGCCATGTATCTAAATCAAACATTTTGTAATTTTATAACTTTGTAACTCTGTCATTTTGTAAATTCGTCCATTACTATTATTTATGTTGTAATGCTTCAATGGGTTTCACATTCACGGCACGTTTTGCGGGAATGTATCCGGCGATGGCACCTGCCAAAATCAGTATGGCTGTTGCTGCCAATACGACTCCTAAATCTACGGTCGGATTGACAAAAATTTCAGGTTTGTCTGTTGCTGCCTGACCGGTTTTTGCTAAAATAGAAGCTACTCCTTCTGTCAGACCGATACCCAAAAGTAGTCCGATATAACCGAACATGGTTGTGATGGTCAGTGATTCGACAACTACCAAACGTAAAATGGAGCGTGGCGTGGCACCTAATGCTTTGCGAATACCAAATTCGTGGGTGCGCTCTTTTACCGTAATCAACATAATATTACTTACGCCAACAATACCCGCGATCAGCGTTCCGATACCGATAATCCAAACAAAAAGGGCAATGCCGTTGAAAATGGTTTGTGCCTGCATATAGCTCGACAGATTATCGTGAATCCATAATGCATTGGTATCTTCCGGGTCAAATTGTAAACGTTGTGCCAATAATTGGCGTACTTCTTTTGTGTAAATTTCACTTTCCTCCGAATTGTTGACTCCGGTTACCGTAAACGAAATATTACTTACATTTTTATCGGGGTTGAATATTGTATAGGCAGTATTCAATGGAATATATACTTCCGGTTGTCGGTTTCCTCCGCCACCTTCTTCTTCGTATATTCCAACTATTTGGAATGGCACTTGATTGATTTGAACGTATTGTCCTATCGAATTTTCATTTGGGAAAAGAACTCCTGCCGTTTTGGAATGGATAACGATGACTTTACGACTTTCGCGGTTATCTGTGTTGTTCACAAATCGTCCGCTTGATATAATCAGATTACGCATTACTTCGTAGCCCGGTTCTACACCCGACATAGAGGTACTTACAACATCTTTTCCACGAATAAGGCTGATGCTCCATTTTTGATAAACTGCTGAAAATTCGGCAATATTTTTCAAATGTGTTTTTAAGAAATCGGCATCGTTTTGTTTCAGTTGAAGGCGGCGCCCTTTTTGCAAACCTTTGTAAGGCATTGATGTTACTCCGGGGTGAATAGACATCGAATTCTTTGACATGTAATTGAATCCCTGCATCATTCCGTTTTGAAGTCCGTTGCCTGCTCCCAACAAAATAATCAGCATAAAAATTCCCCATGCAATGGAGAATCCGGTCAAAAAAGTCCGTTGCTTGTTGGCTCTAATGGTGAGAAATATTTCTTCAAAAAGGTCTTTCATTTACTTGTAAATAACTGACTAACAGGCTAATTGGTAAATTGTTTAATTGTTTAATGTTGATTCAATTTGTAAATTCGTAAATCTGTAAGTTTGTAAATAATTAACTAACCGGCTAATTGGTGAATTGGTGAAGCGGTTAATCGCTAATAACTAATCATTAATAACTAATTGTTGCTTGTAAATCTTTCACTTATTGTCGCATATTTTCGATGGAGCTGATAAGTCCGTCTTTGAAATTAATAATCTGGTGTGTTTGTTCTGCTACTTCGCGAGCGTGTGTAACTATCAGCATCGTAATTTTTTCTTCTTCGTTTACCTGCCGCAAAATGTCCATTACTTCCTGCGAAGTTTTACTGTCCAATGCTCCTGTAGGTTCGTCGGCAAGTATCAGTCGTGGTTTTGCGATGATGGCGCGGGCAATGGCAACACGTTGTTTCTGTCCTCCCGACATCTCACTTGGTAAATAATTTGCCCAATCTTTCAATCCCAATTTGTCCAAATATCCGAGTGCCATATCATTGCGTTTTTTGCGCGACACACCACGGTAATAGAGTGGCAGTGCCACGTTTTCGAGTGCCGTTTTAAAGTTAATCAGATTAAATGACTGAAACACAAAACCAATCATTTTGTTGCGTACTTTGGCAGATTCCGTTTCTGTTAAGTTTTGAATCAGCTGACCATCAAGGTAATAGCTGCCTTCATCGTAAGTGTCGAGAATACCGATAATATTCAGCAAGGTAGATTTTCCGGAACCGGAAGCTCCCATGATGGATACAAAATCACCGTCGGCTACATCAAGATTAATGCCTTTCAGCACATGTAGGGCGTTACTGGTATTGAGGTTGTAGGTTTTATGTATGTTTTCGAGATGAATCATAAACGAATAGATATTTAATTTGCTGCAAAATTACGCAGTTATCAAATACTATGCAATACATAGTATTATTTTTTATTTATTAATTATATTATTTAAAATAACGATAGCCTGGTCTATTGAGTTGATATTGCCAAAAACGACGGAACGTTTTTGATTAACCTCTTTTATTTGGCAATTGCGTGGATGTGTACTCATATAATTGATAATTGCGCCAAATGTATTTGATTGATAATAAAGTGATTGATTGTCGGTAACCAAATAAGCAATCATTCTGCCTTGTTTTAGAATTAAGCGTTCGATTCCTGATTTTAGTGCCAACCAACGCAAAGGTAGAATCTTCATTAAATCTTCACTTTCCGGTGGGATTTCGCCAAAACGGTCTATCAGACGGTTTTTGTATTTGTCTAACTCGGCTTGTGTGCCGATGTTGTCCAATTCACGATAGAGGCTCATGCGTTCCGAAACGTTTTCGATGTACCATGTAGGAAACATCAGTTCCAAGTCTGAATCAATTTGGCAATCGGTTACGTAACTGTCTTCTTGCCGATCTTGATTATCGTCGAACACGTCTTTAAATTCGGTTTCGCGGAGTTCTTTCATGGCTTCATTAAGAATTTTTTGATAAGTTTCGTATCCTAAGTCGGCAATAAATCCGCTTTGTTCTGCTCCCAAAATATTTCCGGAACCGCGTATGTCCAAATCCTGCATGGCAATATTGAAACCGCTTCCCAAATCGGCAAAAGTTTCTATTGCTTGCAGGCGTCGGCGGGCATCGTCGGTAAGGTTGCTCAATGGCGGTGCTATAAGGTAGCAGAAAGCTTTACGATTACTGCGTCCGACACGTCCGCGCAGTTGGTGCAAATCACTCAATCCGAACATGTGTGCATTGTTCACAATCATTGTGTTGACGTTGGGAATATCAATGCCGGATTCTATTACGGTAGTGGCAATCAGTACGTCATAGTCGTAATTGATAAAATCCATAATGGTCGTTTCCAACTCTTCCGGATTCATTTGCCCGTGTGCAACGGCTATTCTGGCTTCCGGAACAAGTCGTTTCAGCTTGTCTTGCAACAGATAGAGATTTTGTATGCGGTTGTTCACCACAAAGACTTGTCCGTTGCGGTCAAGTTCGCGCACAACAGCCTCTTTGATGATGTCTTCGTCAAATTCAATAACTTCCGTAATAACGGGAAAGCGATTGGGTGGTGGCGTGTTGATGATAGACAAATCACGTGCACCCATCAGTGAAAATTGCAACGTGCGCGGAATGGGTGTGGCGGTCAATGTCAGTGTATCAACATTTACTTTCAACTGTTTTAGTTTCTCTTTTATACTGACACCGAATTTTTGTTCTTCATCAACAATTAACAGCCCTAAATCTTTAAATTGAACATTTTTGCCAACTAATTTATGGGTGCCTATAATGATGTCGATTTGGCCATCTTTGAGTGCTGCTAAAATTTTTTTGACTTCTTCCGATTTTTTGGCACGGCTTAAGTAGTCGATTTTGACGGGAAAATCTTTAAAACGGTCGGAGAATGTGTGATAATGCTGCAATGCCAAAACAGTTGTTGGTACCAAGATAGCGACTTGTTTACCATCAGTTGCAGCTTTGAAAGCGGCTCGCATGGCGACTTCCGTTTTTCCGAAACCTACGTCACCACACACTAATCTGTCCATCGGGCGCACAGATTCCATATCGTGTTTGATGTCGGCGGTGGCTTTCACTTGGTCGGGCGTGTCCTCATAAAGAAAAGAGGCTTCCAACTCTTGTTGCAGGTAGCTGTCGGGCGAGAAGCGGAAACCTTGTTCGGCTTTTCGCCGGGCATATAACTTTATCAGGTCGCGTGCAATGTCTTTAACCTTGTTTTTGGTACGTTCTTTCAAACGTTCCCAAGCTCCCGTGCCGAGTTTATTGATAGTGGGCTCTTCGCCTTCTTTGCTTTTGTATTTGGATATGCGGTGCAGACCGTGAATGCTGACGAAAATAATATCGTTGTCACGGTATATCAGTTTGATGACTTCCTGTTGTTTACCGTTAATTTCCGTTTTGAATAAGCCGCCGAATTTACCAATACCATGGTCGATATGGACCACATAATCACCCACGCGAAACTGATTGAGTTCTTTCAGTGTCATGGCTACCTTACCGGCTTTGGCTTTGTCGCTGCGCAATGAAAATTTGTGAAATCGGTCGAAAATTTGGTGGTCGGTAAAACAACAAACCGATAAATCGTGGTCGATAAAACCTTCGTGAAGGGTTTTTTCTACCGGTGTGAAAGATATATTTTCATTTCGGTCGGCAAAAATGGCAGCAATGCGGTCGGTTTGTTTGATACTGTCGCTGCAGATATAAATTTGATAGTTTTTGTGCAGATAGTCCTGAAACTGTTGCGAAACAAGGTCAAAATTTTTGTGAAAAACAGGTTGTGCCGACAGGTTAAATCGAATTTCTTGTGATGATTTGAAGAAATTTTTGTTGCCAAATTCAATGGCTTTGAAAGGTGCAATACCATTTATAAAGTCATCGCCGACAATAAAGATTGCATGTAGATCAGGAACCGGTTTTGTTTCATTTTCTTTTGTTAATATACTGTTGTATAGCTGATTAATTCTATCTCTGGCAAATAAAATATCATCAAAAAACAGAATGCTGTTTTTGGGTAGAAATTCCAAAAACGAAATTTTGTCAACCTCTAAATTGTTGATATCGGGCAAAATGGTAATGCACTCTTTTTCTTCCATCGACAGTTGCTTTTCGATGTCGAATGTTCGTATACTTTCTATGTCATCGCCAAAAAAGTCAATACGGTAGGGTAATTCGTAAGAATAGGAAAAAATATCGAAAATGCTTCCTCTTATCGAAAATTGTCCGGGTTCGTACACAAAATCTACTTGTGTAAACCCTTGTTTTTGCAAAAAAATCGCTATTTTTCCAGTGTCGTGCGTTGTGCCTTTGGCAAGTTTTAAAGCATTGCTTTGCAGAGTTTTGTCGGATATAATTTTTTCGGCTGTGGCTTCCGGATATGTAACGACAATTGTGGCTTCCTGTGTACTGATTTTTGTCAGAGTTTCGGTTCTTAGAATCTCATTTGCAGGGTCTTTTGTTCCTTTTCGCGTGTTGCTTTTGTAACTTGAAGGAAAAAAGAAAACGTTGTCGGTACCCAATATTTGTGTCAAATCGTGGTAGAAATAGGCAGCCGAATCAGCATCGTTTAAAATGATGCAGAACGGAGTTTGTGGATTTGATACGGAAGCGGCAACAAGTGCACGTGCGGAAGCTTGTAATCCTGAAATATGGAGAGAAGATTCCGCCGATTGAAGCCATTTTTTTATGTGGCTTATTTGGGGATGTTTCGCATAAAGTGCGACAAAGTCAGAAAGTTGTAATCCCAACGTCTTATATAAATCTAAAATTAATTATTCAACTAAAATCTAATTTGTTATTTTGGTGCTTTGTAGTATAAAAATAGTCCGACGCCAAGAAAAAGAATATTAGGCAGCCATACTGCCAACAAGGGTGACATGCTGCCATTAACGGCGAAAGAACTTGATAATGTGGTAAATAAAATATACAAAGCACTCAACGCAATTCCTACACCGATATTTAGTCCCATGCCTCCGCGTACCTTGCGCGATGAAAGTGAAACGCCTATAAGTGTTAAAATGAGTGCGGAAAGAGGCATGGCAAAACGTTTGTAATATTCGTCTTCAAAAGCTTGTACATTGCCCATACCACGCTCTTTTTGTTTGTTCAAATAGCGGCGCAATTCAGGATTTCGCATCTCCGAACTGTTTTTGGCGGTAACGAAAAAATCGGCAGGGTCCATGTAGATAACACTGTCTATTTGGTTTCCTTGTACGATGTGTTCGTACATTCCGTTGAAAGTACGTATTGTGTAATCATTCAGAGTCCAGTGATTGAGGGAATCCCATTCGATGTTTTCGGCTGTCATACGTGAAACGAGTGTTTTACCGTTAAATTTTTCCATCGAAAAATGATGACCTTTCTTACTCTTTTCTTCAAATCGTTCAAAATAAACAATGGTTCCTTTTTCTATTTCAAATTGCACATTACGAGCTACTTCCGACGTAAAACGCGAAATATATTGATCCTCAAATGCCAAACGGATTTTATTGGAAGGCGGAATAATGTAACCGCTTAAAAAAAACGAAAAAAGACCAATCAGGGTAGCCGAAATAAAGTAGGGGCGAAGTAATCGGTTGAAACTGACGCCTCCTGCTAATATGGCTATTATTTCGCTGTTGTTGGCTAATTTTGAAGTGAAAAAAATCACCGATATAAAGGCAAACAGAGGTGTAAACAGATTGGTAAAAAACGGAATGAAATTGAGATAATAGTCGAAAATAATGGCTTGCCATGGGGCGTCGTTCTCAAAAAAATTATCAATCTTTTCGGTCAGGTCGAAAATGACGGATATGCTGATAATCAGTATGATGGAGAATATATAAGTTCCCAAATACTTTTTAATGATATACCAGTCGAGACGTTTTAGCATGGTGTTTTATAATCGTGTGGTAACTCGTTTAACCATTTCTTCTTTCCATGTGGCAAAAGTGCCTGCAATAATTTGTCGGCGGGCTTCACGTACCAGCCACAGATAAAATGCCAAATTGTGAATAGAGGCAATTTGCATGCCAAGCAATTCGTTGGCAACAAACAGATGACGCAAATAGGCTTTGCTGTATTGTGTATCTACAAAACAGTCGCTTTCGGCATCGATAGGCGAAAAATCGTGTGCCCATTTCAGGTTTTTCATATTCATAATGCCGTTGCGGGTGAAAAGCATACCGTTGCGTCCGTTGCGTGTTGGCATCACACAGTCGAACATATCCACGCCGCGGCTGATACCTTCCAAAATATTGGCAGGTGTGCCCACACCCATCAGATAGCGCGGACGATAGGTCGGCAAAATGTCGTTGACAATTTCTATCATTTCGTACATTTTCTCCGTTGGCTCGCCCACTGCCAAACCGCCAATGGCGTAACCTTCGCGATTCTGTGCTTTGGCAAATTCTGCCGCCTCACGTCGCAAATCGGGATAGACACAGCCTTGCACTATCGGGAAAAAAGTTTGTGAATAACCGTATTTTGCAGGTGTTTCGTCGAAATGTTTCAAACCGCGTTTCAACCAGCGATGAGTACGTTCCATCGATTGTTTGGCGTAGTTGTAATCGGCAGTGCCTGGCGTACATTCGTCGAAAGCCATAATAATGTCTGCACCGATGGTACGTTGAGTATCTACCACATTTTCAGGCGTAAACAGATGTCTTGAGCCGTCGATGTGTGAATTAAACGTAACGCCTTCTTCTTTCAGTTTGCGTGTGCCTGAGAGCGAAAATACCTGAAAGCCTCCGCTGTCGGTCAGAATAGGGCGGTTCCAACCGTTGAATTTGTGCAAACCGCCGGCTTCTTCCAAAATTTTCAGCCCGGGACGCAGATAAAGATGATAGGTGTTGCCTAAAATAATTTGTGCCTGAATATCTTCTTTCAGTTCGCGCATGTGGACGGCTTTTACCGATCCAACCGTGCCGACAGGCATAAAAATAGGTGTTTCAATAGTGCCGTGGTCGGTAGTGATTTTTCCTGCGCGTGCAGCGCTGTTCGGGTCGTTATGTTGAAGTTCAAATTGCATAGTGCCACTTTTCAGACTGCAAAGATACAAAAAATCAATGATTAACTATTAGTGGCTAATTCTTCAATTTTCCATTTTTTCCACATAAACCTGTCCGGTTTCGTAGCGCACGACTTTTACGGTGGAATTTTTGGCAATAAATCCGGCATTGTCGGCTGCGGCATCGTATATTTTTCCGTTGATGGCAACTTTTCCCGAAGGGCGTAAATCGGTTTTGGCAGTGCCTTGCAGACCAACTAATGTGTGTTGTTCGGTAGGAACACCTACAAAACCGGCGTCGGTTTCTTGTGTTGTTTTTAAAGCAAGTTTTCCCCACGCACCGCGGCTGCCTATTTTATGCGACAGATAGAGTATGCCGAAAAAAGCGAGCAGCAGTCCTAAAAATACGGTAAACAGTGCTTCTCCTACGTCGGGCATTTTTACTCCGCTGAAGTTGAAATTGACATTGTCGATGAGGCTCACGGTAAGTCCGAAAACAATGCAAATAATTCCACTGATACCCGTTATGCCAAATCCGGGCACCACAAACAGTTCCATAATGAGCAGTATTATTCCGATAGCGAAGACAAGAATTTCCCAGTTGGCAGCCAATCCGTCGATGTAGAGTGGTGCAAAATAGAGAATGCCAGCCACAATGGCAGTGATAAGCGGGAATCCGATTCCCGGAGTTTGTAATTCAAAATAGATACCGCCAAGAATGAGCATTATCAAAATACTTTGCAGAAACGTATTGGTTAAAATGCCTTTAAGAATATCATAAAATGCCGGTTTATAGACCACAATGTCATAGCTGTTTTCTTGCAGTCCGACTTGTGTCAGTACTTCGGGTATGGTTTCGGCTGTTCCTTCGCAATAGTGGTTGGCAATGGCTTCGTCGGTGGTAAAAGTCAGCGTTTTTCCTGAGTCGATGACGTTAGGTATAACGGTGCGGTCGTCCACCATGGCTTCGGCAATGAGCGGGTCGCGTTTCCATCTGCCGAGTGAATCTTTGCCGTGTGCTTCGGCAGTAGAACGCATGGTTGCTCGCATGTACGACTGGTATTTGTCGGGCATTTGTGTCCCGTCTGTCCCATTGACAACGGTGGCGGCTCCAAAACTTGCTCCTTTGCGCATATAAATTTGGTCGCAGGCAATAGAAATAAGCGCTCCTGCCGAGGCAGCATTATTGTCGATGAAAGCAATGGTCGGAATATCCGAGTTTAATAGTTTTGTGCGAATACTGTCGGCAAAAACCACTTCGCCGCCGTAAGTGTTAAGATGTATCAAAACAAAGTCGGCATGGATGTTATGTGCTTCTTCAAACCCTTTTTGCGTATAAACCCACGTTTTGCTGTTGATGTCGTCGCCGATGTCAATCTGATAAACCGTAGTGGCGTGCGCTAACGCAGCAATTGCCAAAGCCGATAAAAGAAATAGTTTTTTCATAAATAGAAATGTTTTAGTTGCAAAGATACGTACTTTTTCTGAAAATCGTTGATGAATTGACTAACTGGTGAATTGTTTAATGTGTAGTGTTTAATGTGGAATGTTGATTCAATTTGTAAATCTGTAAATAATTGACTAACCGGCTAACCGGCTAACTGGTGAACCGGTTAATCGCTAATAACTAATCATTAATCATTAATCATTAATCATTAATTGTTGTTTCTTGATTTTTTTGTACTTTAGTAGCCTTAATTTTTATGTTTATGAAATCATTTCTTCGGCAAATAGCTGAGCAATATTATTCTGCTTACGGAAAGGAAGTTTCCAATTTTTGTTTTGTGTTCCCCAACAAACGTGCGGGCTTGTTTTTTAAAAAAGAGCTGTCAGTCGTGCTTACGGGTGAACCGATTTTTATGCCGGCAACACTTTCCATCAATAATTTGTTGCAGGTATATGCCGATTTGGAACAAGCGGAACATATTACGTTACTTTTCCAGTTATATGTTGTTTATCAGAATGTTACAAAATCTTCCGAGTCGTTTGATAATTTTTATCCGCTTGGCGAAATGATGCTGAAGGATTTTAACGAAGTGGATACTTATTTGGTGGATGTACACCAAATTTTTACACATATTTCCGATTTAAAAGAGATAGATACCCGTTTTGATTATCTGACGCCGGAACAAATTGAAGTTATTCGCCATTTTTGGAGTCATTTTTTGCCTGCCGATGAAAAAGTTTTAAAACGTTCGTATCTGAATTTGTGGCAAAGTTTGGAAACGATTTACACGCAATTTCAAACTGCATTGGCAGAACGGAAAATAGGTTACGAAGGAATGATTTCTCGGCGTGTGGTGGAACGGATGAAGCGTGGTGATGACTTGAAATACGATTATAAAGGTGTTGTTTTTGTGGGATTTAATGCGCTGAATCCTATCGAAAAAGAGGTGATGAAATATTTTAAAAAGTGCGTTAATACCGATTTCTATTTCGATTATCAATCACCGTTTCTAAATGGCAATGACGATTTTGTGAGGCAATATATCAAAGAAAATCAGATGTTGTTTCCTTCACATTTTGAGTTGGAGGCAGCAGTTGATGTGCCACACAATGTAGAAGTAGTGTCAGTGGCTTCTAAAATAGGACAGGCCAAAGAAGTTTATCGTATTCTTAATAAGCTGTTTATAGATAAAAATCAAAATGAGGCATCTTATATTCGTACCGCCGTAGTTTTGCCCGACGAACAACTTTTGTTACCACTGTTACATTCCATACCGCAACAAATTGATACTATTAATGTTACAATGGGTTTCCCATTGGCACAGACTCCTATAGCAGGATTTATGCAGAAGGTTGTAGAAATGCAAAAAACGATCCGGCGAACAAAACAAGCCGAAACCATTTATTATAAAACGGTTTTGCCATTGTTGCGACAACCGTATGTGTTGCTTGCTGCCAACAAAGAAGCCGATGAAATAAAAAGAGAAATTGAGGAGAAAAATTTCTTTCAGGTGCCTGTAGAATTGCTTCACGAAGGCGATTTTTTGACACTATTGTTCAATAAATGTACGACTGTCGAAGAAACTGTGGATTATTTTTCCAATATTATTCAAGCTTTGGAACAGGTTATCCCGTTAAGCAATAAAATGGACAGAGAATACCTCTTTTTCTACAGAAAGGCGGTTAATCTTCTCAAGTTGAATATGGCGGAAACGCAGATAGAGTTGCAGAATGTGAGTACGGTTTATAAATTGTTGCGACAAATTATTGGTTCAGTGCGTGTCCCATTTGAGGGCGAGCCATTGGCAGGTTTGCAGATTATGGGCGTTTTGGAAACGCGTTTGCTCGATTTTGATACGGTAATTATTCCTTCGTTTAATGATGATATGCTGCCTAAAAAGCAACAAAACGATTCGTTGATTCCTTATGGTATCCGTAAGGTTTTTGGCTTGCCGACTTATGAAGATTCCGAAGCAGTTTTCTCTTATAATTTTTATCGTTTGATATATCGGGCGAAAAATATTTATCTGATATACGACTCCCGTAACGAAAGTGGTAAGATGGGCGAGATAAGCCGATTTTATTATCAGTTGAAATATCTTTATGAATTGCCGATGACAGAACGAACCGTAACGTATGAAGTAGCAGCACGTCAAAGTGAAGCTATTTCCATACCAAAAGATGAGACTATTTGTGCCATGCTTGCCAAATTTTCCGACTCTGATTTGAAAAAACGCTTGTCCGCAAGTTCTATTAACGATTATATCAACTGTCCGTTGAGTTTCTATTTTGGGCGTGTGTTGGGCTTGAGCGAACAGGACGAGATGTCTGAAATGATGGAAGCCAATACGTTTGGCAGTATTTTTCACGAAGTAATGCAAGATATTTACAAGCCGTATAAAAATGAGATTATCACGAAAGTGTTATTGTCGGAAATTATAAAAAACGATTATAAAATAGAATCTTGTTTGATGTCGGCTTTCGCAAAACATTATTTCAAACGTGCCAATGAGAAAATAGAAATGACGGGTTACAGTTTGTTGATGGCGCGCATAATAAAAAAATATGTGCTTAAAACTTTGCATTTCGACAAGCAGCGTGCACCGTTTACGTTTTTGGAAGGCGAGCAGAATATCCTTACACAAATTTCTTTGCCGAACGGACAGAAGGTAAATGTTAAAGTAATCATCGACCGTGTTGATGAAAAAGATGGTTTGGTACATATTATTGATTACAAAACGGGCAAAGTCACCAAAGGTCTTACATTTGACGATATGGCAGAGTTGTTTACAGCATCACCTCAACGTCCTAAAGAAATTATGCAAACGTTTTTGTATTCAATGATTTACACACAGCAATATAAAAAAGAGATTTGTCCGAATGTCTATTCGTTTAAGCAACTAAAGGATTTGCCTGATATCTCATTTTCGTATCAAAAAGAAGAGATATTGAAGTACTCGACTGTCGCAGAAGAATACGAGCGGTTATTAAAGAGTTGTCTTGAAAAATTATTTGATAAATCGGTACCGTTTACTCAAACGGAAGATGTTGAAAATTGTAAATACTGTCCGTTTATAAAAATTTGTCGTCGTTAAATTTGTCGTTTTCCTGCCAAAAGCGTAATTTTGCAGTATGTTTATTAAGATCCTGATTGTCATTGCCTATCTTGTAGCTCCGGCTTTTGTCTTGCGTCTGTGTCACGTGTCGAAAGTGGCGGGCAAAATCGGCTCGGTGTTGATTTGTTATGCCATTGGATTGATTATTGGCTCTACGGGGATTTTAGACGACTACAAAAATATTCCGGATATATTGACAACCATTACTATTCCTTTGGCGTTACCAATGTTGCTTTTCGAGGTTAATGTGCGCTTGTGGAAACAGATGGCCAAGAAAGCATTTCTTTCTATGGTGTTGGCTGTTTCCGGATTGGTTGCCATTGTTTTTGTCGCATTTTTTGCATTTCGAAATTATATTCCTGAAACATGGAAACTTGGCGGATTGCTCATCGGTTTATATACCGGAGGAACTCCCAATTTGGCTTCTATTCAAACAGCACTTCAATTGGACAAAGGTTTGTATATCGGCATTCATTCCATCGATGTGATGATAGGAGCGGTCTATATTTTATTTTTAGTGTCGTTTGCCAAACGTTTGTTGGATAAAATTCTTATTCCTACGGTACATGTGTCAAAAGAGATTGATAATCAGTCGAAAAAAATTAAAAAAACATTGCCGTTGAAGGCTTGGCTGTGTCAGGTAAGTATCCTTAATACGCTGAAAACGTTGGGTGTTGGATTGTTGGTAGCTTTGGCGGGCGGCGGTCTTGGTTTTTTGGTTAAAGATCCGACGTTTCAAATGGCAGCCATTATTTTGTTGATAACGACTTTTGGCATTGCTGCCGCCAATATTAAAGCGGTAAAACAGATTAAAGGCAGTTACGATGTCGGCATGTATTGCATTTTAGTGTTTAGTTTGGCGGTTGCCAGTTTGGCGAATTTTGAAACCATTGCGTCTTTGTCGGGCTATCTTATTGCTTTTGTGACTGTTGTAATGTTTGGCTCTTTTGCTTTGCACCTGATTTTGTGTAAAATCTTCAAGATAGATACGGATATCATGATGGTAACTTCGGCTGCACTTATTTGTTCACCTCCTTTTGTGCCTGTGGTTGTAGGCGCCATTAATAATAGAGATGTTATGGTTTCAGGCATTACGGTTGGTGTTGTCGGCTATGCGTTGGGCAATTATCTGGGAATAGGAATGGCTTATCTATTGCGACTTTTATAATTATTGATTTGCGTGAATTAACAAATAAAAAATAACACTATGGAATTAACGGAGCGGTTTTTAAAGTATGTATCGTTTACAACTACATCGGACGAGAATACGGGAATGACACCCAGTACACCCGGGCAGATGGTTTTTGCCAATTATTTGGTAGAAGAACTAAAACAGATCGGTTTACAAGATGTTGAAGTTGATAAAAATGGTTATGTGATGGCTACTTTACCGGCAAATGTTTCGGATAAAATACCAACTGTGGGTTTTATTGCTCATTTGGATACTTCGCCCGATATGAGTGGTAAACATGTAAAGCCGGAAATTATCAAACATTACGATGGCAACGATATTTTGCTGAATGTGGATAAAGCAATAGTACTTTCTACCGAACAATTTCCCGAATTGCTGCAATATAAAGGTCAGGATTTAATTGTAACCGATGGAACAACATTGTTGGGTGCCGATGATAAAGCCGGAATAGCTGAAATTGTATCGGCAATGGAATATTTGGTGCGACATCCTGAAATGAAACATGGTAAAGTTCGTATTGCGTTTACGCCTGACGAGGAAATTGGTCAGGGAGCGTCGCTGTTCGATGTGAAGAAATTTGGTGCAGAATGGGCTTATACACTTGATGGAGGCGAAATTGGCGAATTGGAATATGAGAATTTTAATGCGGCATCTGCTAAAATATCGTTTAAAGGATGCAATGTACACCCGGGATATGCCAAACATAAAATGCTGAATTCCATGCGTATTGCACAACAGTTTGTAACTATGCTGCCACGCCATGAAACGCCAGAACATACAGAAGGATATGAAGGTTTTTATCATTTGATTGCTATGAATGGCGAAGTAGAATTATCTACTTTGACTTACATTATACGCGACCACGATCGTGCACGGTTTGAGAGTCGTAAAGCCGAGATGCAACATTTGGTAAATAAAATTAATGCGGAATTTGGCGAGGGAACTGCTTCTATTGAATTGAAAGACCAATATTACAATATGAAGGAAAAAATAGAACCGGTTATGCATGTCGTTGATTTGGCTTACAAAGCTATGGAAATGGCAGAAATTACTCCAAAGGTAAAACCGATTCGAGGAGGAACAGACGGAGCACAGTTGTCTTTTAAAGGTTTACCGTGTCCGAATTTGTTTGCCGGTGGTCATAATTTCCATGGACGCTACGAATTTGTCCCCATACAGTCTATGCAGAAAGCGAAAGAAGTGGTTCTTAATATCATTAAGTTGGTAAAATAAATGATTGGGACATTAGTCAATACTGCTACGGTTATTGTAGGCAGCATAATAGGCATTTTTCTGAAAAAAGGTATAAAAGATAACTATCAAACCGCTTTTTTTCAGGTAGTTGGGCTTATCACGCTTTGTATAGGTGTTAGTATGGTGTATTCCATTTCACATCTAATTATTGTAATTGTAAGTTTAGTTCTTGGAACTTTACTTGGGACTTGGATGGATATTGAAAATCAAATAGAACGTTTTGGCAACTCATTGAAAAGGAAACTTAAAGTTGGTAATGATCGCTTTTCCGAAGGTCTGATTACGGCAACATTGCTGTTTTGTGTTGGTTCAATGACGATTGTAGGAACGATTCAGGAAGGTATGGGCATTTCGTCGGATTTACTTTTAGTCAAAGCTGTTTTAGATGGCTTTTCGTCAATTATTTTGGCTTCCGTTTTTGGAGTCAGCATTCTTATTTCTGCGGTTCCATTACTGATTATTCAGGGAGGATTGACTTTGTTGGCAATGTTGTTGGGAGAGTTTTTCTCCGCTGAGATGATAGCTGCCTTGACAGCCGTCGGTGGAATAATTCTTATGGGGCTTGGAATCAATATTTTAGGAATAAAAAAACTCGCTGTTGCCAATATGTTGCCGGCCTTACTGTTGGTAATATTGTTCGTCTGGATTTATCAGAAATCGGGAATAACCTTTGGGCTGTAAAAGTTTCAATTTATGCTTTTAACCTTTTATTGTGTCCGCTTGAAAGTTGGCAATTATTTCCGGTTAAAAAAGTTGGTGAAGAAAAGGATATGATAATCAATGGAATTAGTCCAATAACTCCATGTATGTTTTCCCGGACGTACGGTAAAATCATGGTCAATTCCCGCTTCGAGTAGTTTATCGTGCAGATTTTGGTTCACAGGCATAAAAAAGTCGTCTTTTCCGCAATCGATGATTAATTCTACATCGTGATTTTTAATTTTGTCGATTTGATTGACAACCACATTGTTATCCCAAAGCGTTTTGTGTGTGTTATAGTCGCCAAGAATATCTTTTATTTCCCATTTCTCTGCAAAAGGTCGAAAATCGACACCGCCGCTCATGCTGCCGGCTGCTCCGAAAATATCGGAATGTCTCATCGATAAATATAAAGCCCCATGTCCGCCCATGCTTAAACCGGTAATGGCGCGTTTACTTTTTTGTGGCAACGTCATATAATTATTGTCAATGAACTGAATCAATTCTGATGAAACAAATGTTTCAAATTGACTGCTCTTTTTTATGGAACTGTTCATATACCAACTGCTCTTTCCGTCGGGACAGACAAAAAATACCGCTTTTTCGTCGGCAATTTCAGGTAGATTGGTTTTTTGTTTAATCCATGATTGTTCATAACCTCCGTAACCATGTAACAGATAAATTACGGGACAGGCAGTTTGACGGCTATATGCCTGATCGGGAATAATTACCACAACTTTTATGGCGGTATCCATAGAAGCACTTGTAACTAAAACGGTATCTGTTTTTGCCGCTTGTGTGGAGCATAAGCAGAACAGCAACAATAGTGGTATGAGAATTCTTGTTTTCATGTTTTAGAAGGTCTTATTTGATATAGGTTTCCAATAATATGCTCTCAACAGAAGGAACAAGCGTCAAAGAATTCATTTCTGCCGGTAACAGAATGGTTTCGCCATCGACAATAGTTACGTATCCGTCGTCGTATTCACAATGTACGTGACCGTGAATACACGAAAGCAAAACAAATGAATCTATTGAAGCCAAGTCGTATTCCTGCGTATTGGTGAGATGTATCTGATTTGAGGTAAAATATTCGTGATCTACAACGTTGCAAATTTCATTGTTTTGGCAGACAGGTGTTAGCTTTTCAGCTTTCCAATGTTCGTAATCAATGGCATCTAATGCCCATTCGGTATGAAGTTCCCGCAATTGTCCATTGATATCCTGTCGGTTGTAGTCGTAGAGACGATAAGTAAGGTCGGAAGCCTGTTGAATTTCCAAAATAAGGCAGCCTTTCCCTATGGAGTGTACCGTTCCGGCAGGAACAAGAAAAATATCCCCCGGTTTAACTGAAATTTTGTTCAGACAAGTCTCAATGGTGTTGTCTTCCAATTTTTTTGCCAAAGTTTCTTTATCAACAGGTTCCGAAAAACCTAATATGATAGAGGCTTCCGACGTGGCATCTAAAATGTACCACATTTCCGTTTTCCCATGTCCCTGATGTCGCTTTTCGGCAATTTCATCATTCGGATGTACCTGAATGGACAAATCTTCTGCCGCATCAATCAGCTTGACTAAAAGCGGAAACTCTGTGCCATAACGCTGAAAAACTTTGTCGCCAACTAAGTCGCTCATATAGACTTCAACCAATTCTGCCAAATTATTATTTGCCAAAAAACCGTTGATGACTTCCGATTCATTGCCGGACATAGCCGACACATCCCATGTTTCACCTATTTGTTGGATATTGGGATCGTTGTGGCGGTAAATTTGTTGTAAACTGTTACCTCCCCATATTTTTTGTTTGGCTATAGGTTTGAATTTGAGTGGGTAAAGTATGTTTTTCATTTCAGGTTAAAGATTTTTACTTAACTCATTTTTAGTATATTAACCTCTGTTTCGGAAAGGAAACGCCATTTTCCGCGAGGCAGGTTCTTTTTTGTTAATCCGGCTAAATATACACGATCCAAACGAATAACTTTATAACCTAAATGTTCGAAAATACGACGAATGATGCGGTTTTTGCCGGAGTGAATTTCTACGCCTACCTGATTGAACATATTTTCTTTGCTATATTCAATATTATCGGCATGAACTTCCCCATCTTCAAGGGTAATACCGTTTTTGATTTTTTCCATGTCTGATGGCTCCAAATCTTTGTCCAAAGCTACTTCATAGATTTTTTTGCGATTATATTTCGGGTGCATCATTTTTGATGCCAAATCACCATCGTTGGTAATGAGCAGAACTCCGGTTGTATTTCTGTCCAAACGACCGACCGGATAGACTCTTTCGGGACAAGCATCTTTTACCAAATCCATTACAGTTAAACGTTCTTGAGGATCGTCGGAAGTGGTAACACAGTTTTTGGGCTTGTTAAGCAATAGGTAAACTTTCTTTTCCGAACGGACAAGTTGGTCATGGAATAAGACTCTGTCGGTATCAGGAATGATTTTTGTTCCCAATTCGATAATTACAGTGCCGTTGACACTTACTACTCCGGCTGCAATATATTCGTCCGCTTCGCGGCGTGAACACAGACCTGCATTGGCTATAAATTTGTTGAGTCGCATTGGCTGACTCAAATCCACATATTGTTTTTTGTATTCAATCTGTTTCTTCTTGCTGTAAATGCTGTTGCTACCTTGGCGATAATTGCCTTCGGAATTGTATGGACGTTTGTATGGTCGTCTGTCGTTGTCGTAACGTTCATTGTTGCCAAAGGAACGTTGGCGGTCGCCACCATACGATGGTTTGCGCGAATAGCCGTTTTGACGTCTTTCTCCATCATTATCAGAAGCATACGGTTTGCGCGAATAGCTTCTTTGATTTCTTTCGTCAGTATTGTCAGAAGAATATGGTTTGCGCGAATAATTGTTGCGCGGATTTTCACCATTGGCTGAATATGGTCTGTATGGACGATTTCTGTTTTCGTTTCTCTCATAAGAGTTTCCGTTCCGTTCTCCGTTTGTGGAAAATCGGGAACGTGGTCGTTCTGTGTCGTTTCTACGTTCGTTATATGTGTTATTGCTATTAGTTCTGTTTTCATTTCTGTTTCCGTCACGGTGACCGCCCGATTCGATTTTACGTTTGTCGGCGAAATTTATGCGCGGTCTTTTTTCATTGTTAGCTCTCATTGTTGTGAATTAAAATATTCTGCAAAGATACGAAAAAAAAAGGAGAGTTTTTGCCATTTTTGCGGTGTGTAAATTTTAAGAACTTTTTTATGGTTTGTTATGGTAAAAAAACTCTCGAAAATAATTTCATTTCGAGAGCATTTTTTAGTTTATTTGCTTGTTTAACAGTGATATTTAGCTTCGTTTGCCTTTCTCTTTCTCTTTAAAGAAAAGATGTACGGTACGAAAACGAAATGCAATAACGCAGGCAATAATACCGGCAATGATAAATGCAGAACCTGTTAGTAAAACGACTACCGGTGCACCGATTTGGAAGGGTTTGATTAAAATCATGATAGACAGGACTAACAATAATAAACCGGCAAAAATCGGCCAGCCCCAGCCCTTGACATGAAAGACGGATAAATCACTGCCCAATCCCATCAGCATAAAACTGTGATACAAAAGCCAGCAGCCTAATACAAGTGGGAGAATAGCAATAGAAACCCCGGGAAACAAACAAAGAAAAATACCCAGCAGAGTGTCGATAATTCCTCCAATAACATTATAACTACGTGTCATAAAGTAATTTTGGCTGCTAATGGCGATAGCCAGACTTGCAATACCAAAACAGAGAATTGCAATGCCGAAGAAAATACCCAAACTGATGTAACTTTCTCCAGGAGTGCAAAATACAACAATGCCCATTGCAAACAATAAAACGCCGGCAATTAATAACAACCACCAGTTTTTGATAGTGTTTCCGGCTCTTTTTACCATACTTTCAAATGCTTTTTCCATACTGTAAATGTTTAAAGAGTTAATAATGACAAATGTAAACATTTTCTTATTATGTTATCCTTTTTTTTGTGTTTTTTTTAATTGATTACTGTTAGGGTTGGTAGATTTATGGAATACCTGTTTTTGAAATCACGTAATTCGATAAAAAAGTTGTATTTTTGCAATTCCTATACTGAAAAACAGAATTAAAACCTGTTGTGCATTTAGGAAAAAGTAAAAAAATAAAGTAAAAAAAGATTGTTCATTTGACAAAAAAGTCGTATATTTGATTATTAATCAGATAATTAAATATAATGAACAATCTCGTACAAAA
>JAQUTW010000030.1 GCA_028694215.1 Paludibacteraceae bacterium
GTTCCTCCACGTATTTCCATGGTTACATTTTTCTCATCTTCGGGATCGGCAGGAATAAGCAATATTTTTATTTCTTCTTCCAATGGAGCAATTTGCGGTTCGGATTTTTCTATCTCGTCTTTTGCCATTTCACGTATTTCAGGATCTTTTTCCGTTTCCAATATCTGTTTGGCATCTTCAATATTATTCAGCAATAAGTTATAAGCATTACGCTTAGCCACTATTTTCTCCAAATGAACATACTCTTTGTTGAGTTTTATGAAACGTTGCATATCGGCAATGACAAACGGATCGGTAATAAGTGTGGAAACTTCTTTAAATCGACTCACAAGCCCTTCGAGACGGGATAATAATTCGTTTTTTTCCATAAATTTCTAATAGAAAATTGAATACAAAATTACAAAAAAAGGTTTATATGAAAACGTTGCGCCATTTAATTACAAAATCGGGCTGAACAAACGCGCCAAAGACTCTACCATTTTTTTGGATTTCTTGCGCTTCTTCCACGAATTCAAATGAATTTCGCGACACATTCTCAAATCTTTTTTGAATAATTTTGTAAGTTGTGTGGCCGTTCGCTGATCATAGAGAAATACATTCAACTCAAAATTCTGCTCATAACTGCGTATATCCATATTGGCAGTACCTATGGTTGATATCATATCATCGACCACGATGGCTTTGCTGTGCAAGAAATTATGCTGATAAAAGAACACACGCACACCGGCTTCCATCAAATGTTCAAGATAAGAATGACTTGCCTGTGCCACCAATTTTGTATCCGACTTTTCGGGAAGCATCAAACGAACATCAATACCACATAATGCAGCTGTTTCAAGTGCCATACAAATACTCTCTGTCGGTAAAAAATAAGGTGTATGAATATAAATGTATTTTTTCGCATCATTAATCATGGTTACAATTCCCTGCATAATATTTTCCCAGTCGGTATCCGGTCCCGAAGTTACCACCTGCCCGTATTTTCCCGTATCTTTTTTTGCAATTTCAGGATAATATTTTTGATCTGTAATTGGTTTATTATCAACAAAATACCAATCTATCAAAAACGCATTTTGCATACCATATACAACAGGACCTTCCAAACGTACCTGCGTATCACGCCACAAGCCTAACTGATTGCCCTCCAAGTAACGACTGGCAACATTAATTCCGCCGGTATAACCGATTTTTCCATCAATAATGACTAATTTTCTATGATTTCTATAGTTTATTTTACTGAAACCGATGCTTGGATGTGCCGGTAAAAAAGGTTGAATATAAATGCCGACTTTAGTCATGGAATGAAGAAATTTTTTATTCAGTTTCAACCCGCCCAAATAGTCATAAATAACACGGATACGTACTCCTTCTTGAGCTTTCTGAATCAACAGTTCGCGTAAAGCATTGCCAATGACATCATTTTCAATAATATAAAATTCTATATGAATATGATTTTTAGCCTCTCTGATATCGGCTAACATTGCTTCAAAAGTATCCCGACCGTTATCGTAAAGCTTTATTTGAGTTATTTCATAAAGCGGCGATTTGCTGTTGTTACTCAACAAGCGAATAATTTTCTGTGTTTCATCAGGCAGTCCGATGTCATCATATTTTGTATCCATCAAAGCTTCTATGGCAATGCGTTTAATGCTTCTTTTGGAAATAATCTTTTTTCGGCGAAAATTTTGTCCTAAAAAGAAATAAAGAATCAGCCCGGCAACCGGCAGCATGATTAAAATAATAATCCACGAGATAGAGTTGAGCGGATTACGATTTTCCAATAAAATAACACCTATAACGGACACAATCGTATAAACGATAAAAATTACCGCTACCCAGTAAATAATATCCGATATAGGCCAATCCATTTTATAACGGTATCCCTGTCTCTATTTTCTGATTGTCATAAATTTGTACATCAGTAACCCGCATTTTTATATTCGGAGCTTTCACTCCGTCGCCATTAAGGCGCAAGACACCTGTTTCTATATGGCATTCGTCCCATAAACCACTATCGATAAATGCTTGCAGCAACTGTAAACCTCCTTCTACAATCACAGACGTCAGTTGCCGTTGATACAAAACCTCCAATATTTGCGGTACAATATTTCTCGTAAAATCAATTTGTACAAACTCTGTTTGTGTAAAATTATCTTTTTGTTTTTCAGTAAAAATAATGGTTGATGTGGAATCATCCAACAGATGATAATTTGTCGGTAATTTAAGATTTCGGTCTATACAGAGGCGTTCCGGATTTCTGCCAAACCATTTTGTTACAGTCAAATGTGGATTATCCAACATTGCCGTGCGCGTTCCGACCAAAATAGCCGCTTCTTCAGTGCGTAATTTATGATTGATTTTTTTCGTAAAGTCACTTGATATTCGAAGCGGAGGAACAGAGACATCTGTTCTAATCATATCTATCATTCCATCGGCAGTTTGCGCCCATTTTAGTATCACATAAGGTCGCTTCCGTGTTTGAAACACAATAAAACGCCTGTTCAAATCACGACATTGCTGTTCCAAGACACCTACCATAACTTCAATTCCGGCATCACGTAACTGCTGAATGCCACGTCCGTTTACTTGTTCGTTTGGATCACTCATGCCAACCACCACTTTGCGAATTTTTTTAGCAATAATCAACTGTGCACAAGGCGGCGTTTTACCATAATGTGAACAAGGCTCCAAATTGACATACAAAGTAGATTCGGGCAGAAGCGGAATATCAGCCGCCTTTACACTGCCAATGGCATTAACTTCTGCATGTGATTCACCACAACGTTTGTGATAACCTTCGCCTATAATTTTATCGTTATGAACAATGACACAGCCCACCATCGGATTCGGTGCCGTGTCTGAAATTCCATTAGATGCCAATTGTAAGCATCTGGTCATATATAATTCGTCCAAATTAGTCATAGCAGAAACAAAGGTACTGATTTTTCTAAAAAAAACAAACAGCACAATCAAATTCTTAACAATAGTGTTATTTACAAATTATAAAACTTGCCATTCTGCTTTTTGCCCGAAAATGCTAAAAGCCCCGAAAATTAATTAGTTTTCGAGGCTTTTATTAAAAATTATTTTTAGTAATAGTTAAATTTCCCACTTCTCGCAATTATCCACCAAATCATCAAAAGTTTTAATTTTTGATTTCGCACGCACTTCCGCAATTTGCTTATTTACTGCATGATCGTAGGTTTCCGTTGTGTAATCACGAATGACTCCCAATGCCACCGGCATATCCGGTCCCTCCATCATTGCTAATTTCAATTGCAGCGTACTGTCTTCACATTGGGCATCATGTACCAAAATATCTTTCTCTGTAATTCCATTCTCGCCTATTTTTACAACTTTAAGATTCCAGCCGTCCAGCACAAGACCTTTATCATGATTGGCACCAAAAATCATCGGTTGACCATGTTCCAACACGATGGTACGGTCGGCACGCGTTTCTTTATCGGCAATCCAGCCATGTGCGCCATTATTGAAAATGACACAATTAACCAAACACTCAACCACAGCAGCACCACTATGTTTGGCAGCAGCAACCATACAAGTTCGCGATGTTGTAAGATCCACATCTAACGTGCGAGAAAAAAATGTTCCACGCGCTCCAAAAACTAATTCGGCAGGACGAAACGGGCGTTCAACTGTACCATACGGCGAAGATTTGCTGACAAAGCCCAATTTACTTGTGGGAGAATATTGTCCTTTTGTCAAACCGTAAATTTGATTATTGAACAAAATAATATTCAAATCGACATTACGGCGAAGACTGTGAATAAAATGATTACCACCAATGGCTAAACAATCGCCATCGCCCGTCATTTGCCAAACCGTCAATTCAGGATGTGCAATTTTAACGCCGGACGCAATGGCAGCTCCACGTCCGTGAATGGTATTAAAACCATAAGTATTCAAATAATGTGGCATTCGTGAAGAACATCCAATTCCGGAAATCACTACCGTTTGATGCGTAGGCACTCCTATTTCCGCCATTGCCTTTTGCAAGGAATTTACAATGGCATGATCACCACACCCCGGACAAAATCTTACATATTGATCACTTTTAAAATCTTGAGCTATCATAGTTTGTTTTCAAGTTAAAATCAAAAAATTATTTTTCAGTCAATAATTGTGTGAATTTTTCTTCCAATTCTTTTACATTAAAAGGTTGACCGGCAATTTTATTGTATTGTTCCAAATGAACACCTTCCACTTTTGAACGTAAAAATGCTGCAAAATGTCCGGAATTTAATTCACATACAACCACTTTTTTGTATTTACGCAATACTTCCGCCGTATTTTTAGGCAAAGGATTGATATAATTGAAATGCACCAATGCCACCTTATAACCTTTTAAGTTCATCTCATGAATAGCACCCAATAAATGTCCTTTGGTACTACCCCAGCCTACCACCAACAAATCGGCATCGGCATTGCCTTCCACTACAACATCCGGAATAACCGCCTCTATGTTGGCAATTTTCTGAGCACGTGCGGCTACCATTTTCCTGTGATTCTCAGGATTTGTAGAAATGCCACCTTTCTCAGCATCACGTTCCAAGCCCATATTACGATGTTCAAAACCTTCCATTCCCGGAATTGCCCAATAACGAATTTGAGAATCCTCATCACGTTTGGCTACATTATATTGGCCTTTCAACGAATCCGGAGCTAAAAACGGGTGTATTTCAGGCATTTCCGCCAATTTGGGCAATCGCCACAATGCTGTCCCGTTTGCCAAAAACGTATCGGACATTAAAATTACAGGCGTAATATGTTCTAAAGCTATTTTTCCGGCCATATAAGTATAGTAAAAGCAATCGGCAGGAGTACTTGCCGCCACTACCACAATAGGACTCTCGCCACTACGACCATACAAAGCCTGCAACAAATCGGTCTGTTCAGTTTTCGTTGGCATTCCCGTTGACGGTCCTCCACGCTGTACATCTATTACCACCAAAGGTAATTCTGCCATGGTTGCCAAGCCAATAGCTTCTGATTTAAGCGACAATCCCGGACCTGAAGTGCTTGTAGCCGCCAAACAACCGGCAAAAGACGCACCCAATGCTATACAGACACCGGAAATTTCATCTTCAGCCTGTACTGTAATCACGCCTACATCTTTGCGTAATGCCAATTCGTGCATAATATCAGTGGCCGGTGTAATGGGATAACTGCCCAAAAACATTTTAAGACCTGCCTTCTCTGCAGCCGCAATCAATCCCCAAGCCGTAGCCTTATTACCGTTGATACTGGTATAAGTCCCCTTGGGTAAATCATGTGATTTGTCTATCCTGAAAGTCGAAATATTCAGATGCAGATTATTACCATAATTATAACCATCCGTCAGAACTTTAACATTGGCTTTCAATAAATCCGGTTTTTTGATAAATTTATTCTCCAAAAAATGAATAGCCTTATCTATTGGGCGATTAAACAGCCAACAAACGACACCTAAAGCAAACATATTTTTACTGCGTACAACGGCTTTATTATCCATTCCAAAATCCGCCAAACTTGCTTTGGTCAAAGAAGTTAACGGAACCGGTACAATTTGAGTCGCTTCCGAAAAGTTCAATTCTTCAAATGGATTTTCAGTTGTATAACCGGCTTTTTCCAAATCTTTAGCTTCAAAAGAATCCGTATCAACAATTATCACGCCCGTTTTTTTAACACTTTTCGCATTAACTTTCAAAGCCGCAGGATTCATGGCTACCAAAACGTCAGCTTCGTCGCCTGGCGTGTACACCTTACCTGAGCCCAAATGCACCTGAAATCCGGACACTCCGCCCAACGTACCTTGAGGAGCTCTGATTTCTGCGGGATAATCAGGGAATGTGGAAATTTCATTTCCCAAAATTGCCGACAAATTCGAAAAAAGAGTGCCGGTCAACTGCATTCCATCTCCGGAATCACCGGAAAAACGAACAACTACATTGTCCAAGTCTGTTACATTCATCTTGCCATTCTAAATTTTAAATTTCCTGCAAAGGTACTATTTTTTATTGAAACATTCGTAAAAAACAGAGTTTTTGTTTTTAAATAAAAAGTTTTTTTGTCGTTTTTGTTAAAAATTAAAACTTTTATATTGTTTTTTGTAACGAAATGGATTTTTGTGTACAAAATATCTATAATTTATTACCCGTAAAAATAAAATTGGCTAATAGTTGTCACAAAAACTTGGAGATATCACAACGATTATTCTCCAAAAAAAATAGTTTATTCTAAAAAAAATAGTAACTTTGCACTCTCAAATTTATAAGGAAATATATTATGGCGAAAAAACAAGCAAACACTCAAAAGGTCAATGAAGTAGAAAATGTAGAAAACGCATTGACCAAAACAGAAATTTTTATTGAAAAATACCGTAAAGAAATGCTGATTGGATTAGGTGTAATCGTGGCTGTGGTATTGGCCATCTTAGCATTTAACAATTTCTACAAAATTCCGGCAGAAAAAGAAGCACAGGAAAAAATGATTTATTGTGTCAATTATTTTGAACGGGATTCATTTAATTTGGCTTTGTACGGTGATGGCATAAACGATGGTTTTGAAGCCATTGTAAATGATTACAGCATTACCAATGCAGCAGAATTAGCTTCTGTTTATGCCGGCGTTTGCTGTTATAAATTAGGCGATTACGAAACTGCCATTCAATATCTTAACGGTTTTGATGCCAAATCAACTAATATTACACCTGCTGTTAAAGGTCTTATGGGAGATTGCTATGTAGAACTTGGCGAATATGAATCGGCTGTCAAATATTTTGAAAAAGCAGCAGAACAACCCAATGAATTGACAGCACCAATATTTTTGAAAAAAGCCGGTTTGGCATACGAAAAATTAGGCAAAGCCGAAAAAGCCGAAAAAGCATACACAACCATTAAAGATGTCTATTTTAACAGCGAAGAAGCTATGGACATTGATAAATATATTGCACGTGCGAAAGCTTTGAAAGAAAATCGATAATTTTTAAACAAACATTATAAAAAGGCTGTTCGCATAAATTGGGGCAGCCTTTTTAAGTTCAATTAAACTTATGGCTACAAAATATCACAACCTTTCCGATTACAATCCGGACGAAATGCCCGATAAAACAGTCGTGACACAACAACATTACGCTATCGCTGTAGCAGACTGGAACCCTGATATTACATTTGCACTTTTACAAGGAGCCATTGATACGTTAACTATTAATGGCGTTGAAAAAGAAAATATCACCGTTAAGCATGTACCCGGAACTTTTGAACTGACTTTCGCCGCTCAACAACTTTTGGAACAACATTACAATGCCATTATTGTTATAGGCTGCGTCATACAAGGCGATACACCACACTTTACTTATATTTGTCAAGGCGTAACAGAAGGCATCAGCGCACTCAATGCCCGTAGCGGAAATAACTGTCCCGTCATTTTTAGTGTTCTCACAACCAACACGTTGGAGCAGGCACAAGAACGTGCCGGAGGAAAATTAGGAAACAAAGGAGCAGAAGGAGCTGTTACTGCCATAAAAATGGCAAATTTGTAGAATAGGAATTTTGTATAATTCAAAAAAAATTGTACCTTTGCAGCGTTTTAAGGGCAGTTACCAGAGTGGCCAAATGGGGCTGACTGTAACTCAGCTGGCTTTCGCCTTCGGTGGTTCGAATCCATCACTGCCCACACTTCTTTTTTGAATTTTGGCATTGCCAAATCGGAGAAAATTTGTAAAAAAAGAGCAATTTTTGCGGAAGTAGCTCAGTTGATAGAGCATTAGCCTTCCAAGCTGAGGGTCGCGGGTTTGAGTCCCGTCTTCCGCTCTAAAAGAGACAAGAGAGGCTGTTTAACCAAAAGTTAAACAGCCTCTCTTGTTAAGCACAACAAAAAAACTGTTTTTTAGAGTTGGGAAAAGATAAATTTTATTACTTTTGTGAACGCTTTTTATTTTACGGGGAAAATGATCAAAAAATTATATAAACTCTACTTACAACATCCGATAATTACGACAGACAGCCGTATTTGTCCTAAAAATTCCATTTTTTTCGCTCTCAAAGGTGAAAACTTCAATGGAAATGTTTTTGCTCTGTCAGCATTAGCGAAAGGTTGCTCCTATGCTATTGTTGATGAAAAGGAATTTGCAACAGACAACCGTTTTATACTGGTTGACAATACATTAGATACGCTACATAAATTAGCAGAACATCATCGAAAACAATTAACAATTCCTGTCATCGGCATTACAGGAACCAATGGTAAAACAACAACCAAAGAATTAATTGCAGCCGTTTTGTCCAAAAAATACAATGTTCTTTATACACAAGAGAATTTTAACAACCACATAGGCGTACCACTTACGGTACTCAGAATCACTAAAAAACACGATATTGCCATTATAGAAATGGGAGCAAATCACCCCGGCGAAATAAAAATGCTGACAGAAATTGCACGCCCAAATTTTGGCATTATTACCAGCATCGGGAAAGCGCATCTTGAAGGCTTTGGCTCATTGGAAGGCGTATTGGCAACGAAAGGAGAATTATATGATTTCTTACGCAAAAGCAACGGAAAAATCTTCCGCAACGAAAATGTTGAATGTTTAAAACCTATATCGGCAGGACTGGAAGCCATTACATACGGAATAAACATTGAATCTGCCTCTGTTTGCGGTAAAATCATCTCCGAATCGCCATTTGTTACTTTATCTTGGTATGAGCAGCAAGAAACAGAAGCACAAACAGTTACAACACATTTTATTGGAGCTTATAATGCGTCCAATATGTTGGCTGCCGTAACCGTTGGTCGTTATTTCGGAGTGGTATCTGCCGATATTGTTTCAGCCTTACACGACTATATCCCTCAAAATAACCGCTCACAACTTGTCAAAACCAGCAAAAACACGCTGATAATAGATGCGTATAATGCCAATCCAACAAGCATGGAAGCAGCCTTAAACAGTTTCCGAAACATGGAAATCCCTCATAAAGTAGTGATACTTGGCGATATGCTGGAACTTGGTTTGGAATCCGCAAAAGAACACCAAGCCATTGTTGAAATCCTGAAAAAAAACAGTTTTGACGATATTTTTTTAGTTGGAAAATGCTTTGCCGAAGTGTCTGCCGGATACAAATCCTTTACCGACATCAATCAATTAAGTCTCTTTTTAGAAATTCATCCATTAATCAATAAATCTATTCTGATAAAAGGTTCACACGGAATAGGCTTACAAAAAATAATTGATAAGTTATGAATTACCCGACACATATCTTGTTGCCTGTAATTCTTGCACTATTGTGTACGGCATGTGAAATTAATCGTGTTTCACCAATCCCCGATACACCTGTGTCTTTAGATATTGAAATCTTGCGCGATGCCCCCGAACTGAATGTAATTGGTGGATTCAAGGAATTTATAACGCCAAAAACTGTGTACCAGTATTTAGGCTATGGCGGCATTGTCGTATTCAGAAGTTTTGAAGATAAATTTGTGGCTTTCGATTTGGCATGTCCGCATGAGATTAAACGTACCGTTCGTGTCCAAGTTGATATGTCTGGTATTGCTACCTGTCCGGTATGTGGTTCCACATTCGACGTCGGTTATGGAACAGGAATACCGTCAAGTGGTCCGGTAGCCTATCCCCTAAAAAGCTATACCGTATTAAGTTACGGTGATAAACTGAGAATAATTAATTGAAAATGATTTTATATTTTTTAAATACTAAAAACAAATAAAATGCCAAAAGTTTCAGAACGTGGAAAGTTGATGCCCGAATCTCCTATTCGGAAATTGGCTCCATTAGCCGAAAAGGCGAAAGCCAGAGGTGTCAAAGTATATCATTTGAATATCGGTCAGCCCGATCTGGGGACGCCACAAGTAGGGTTAGACGCCTTACACAACATTGACCGTACAATACTTGAATACAGTCCCAGCGAAGGATTTAAGAGTTTACGTATGAAAATGGTCAACTATTACAGCAAATACAATATTGATGTCAGCGTTGAAGATATTATCATTACAGCAGGAGGTTCCGAGGCTGTACAATTTGCTTTTATGAGTTGCTTGGATCCCGGTGACGAAATAATTGTTCCGGAACCTGCTTATGCCAATTATACTGCTTTTGCCATTGCCGCCGGTGTTGTGGTTCGTCCTATCGTTTCTTCTATCGACGAGGGTTTTGTGTTACCGCCAATCAGTGAATTTGAAAAACTGATAAACGATAAAACTAAAGGCATTTTAATTTGCAACCCGAACAACCCGACCGGTTATTTGTACACTCGTAAAGAAATGAATCAAATTCGCGATTTAGTAAAAAAATATGATTTATACCTCTTTTCCGATGAGGTTTATCGCGAATTTTGCTACACCGGAGCACCTTATATCTCGGCCTTTCATTTGGATAACATCGAAAACAATGTCATTTTAGTCGATTCTGTTTCTAAACGATACAGTGAATGTGGCATTCGTATAGGTGCATTGGTCTGCAAAAACAAAGCAGTACGCGAAAATGTAATGAAATTTTGCCAAGCCCGTTTAAGCCCGCCATTAATAGGTCAAATAGTAGCAGAAGCCTCTATGGATACACCTGAAGAATATCTGTTGAATACTTACAATGAATATGTAGAACGCCGAAAATTTTTAATTGATGGACTCAACAGAATTCCGGGAGTATATTCTCCCATACCTATGGGCGCTTTTTACACTGTGGCAAAGTTACCAATTGACGATGCCGACAAGTTTTGTGCATGGCTATTGTCCGACTTCGATTTTGAAGGACAAACCGTAATGATGGCACCTGCTTCCGGTTTCTATACACTACGCGAAAAAGGGCGCAATGAGGTCCGAATAGCATATGTACTTGACAAAGAAGACCTTAAAACAGCTCTGATACTTCTACAAAAAGCACTTGAAGTTTATCCGGGACGCACCAGTTAGGTCGTTGATATATTAAACCATTAACCTTTAAAATCTTTTATCATGCAAAAATCATCGAAAATTCTCAAGGTCTTTGGAATAACACTTACTGTAATAATAGTTATTTTTGTGTGTGGCATTTTATATTCCAATTTCTTAATTACCAGACTCATTAAAACCAAATTAAATGAGCAGATGGAACAAATGAACTCACAAACATTGCGTTACGATGAAATTCGACTTTCACTTATGACGCAATCATTAGCCGTTTATAACTTATATTACAGTTCTGATACGACAAAAACGTTAATGGCAAACAAACCGGGGTATGAAATTGCAATTGAAAAAGTTCTAATACAACATATTGATGTATTGCAAGTATTGCGTACCAAAGATTTGAATGTACGCAAAGTTATTATCAAGAATCCGCATATAACGGCATATATAAACGAGAATTCTCAACCTAACGACCCGCCAATTAAAATAATGACACAAGAAAATCTGTCGGGTTCACGCCAACTACTGACATATATTGCCGCTCTAAATGTGCAAGACGTAAAAATAGAAAACGGTACAATAGAAGCCAAAAGTTTGGTAAGCGAACTAGCCGCATCATCGGACAGCATTGATATTACAGTACATAATTTATGTTATACACTTGCAGATACCGTTCTCACCTACAACGATTCTATTTATGATTTACAATTATCCAACATACATGTATGTTTGCCAACAGGAAATTATGAACTAACCGTAAACGAATTTTCGACAGCCAATGCAGGTAATATCTGCATTAATGATGTTCATGTATGGAGTCCCATTCCCAAAACGAAATTAGCCGACCGTTGTGGCAAAATTCCGGTAGTCTGGATAGATGGAGAATTTTCTCAAATACACACATCTCCATGCAATATTATTCGACAGATTCTTCAACAAAGTATTTTATTGGATACAGTAAGTGTAACAGCCAATAAAATGCACTTATATCGCGACAATCGTTATCCGCCAAAAGAGCCTTACAAAATGCCGCAAGAAATTTTGCTTGCCATTGCTCAACCTATCAATATAACACATTTTGATTTTAAATTACCCACATTCGTTTATCAGGAAGCTACAACCAACATCAACTGCGGTGAGTTACTAATGCATCACATGCACCTTACTGCCAACCATATAAAAAACAGTGAACACAATGTAATTGGAACCCGCATTTTAGGAACACTTACCAAAGGCGGCTATATGGATATATCTCTCAATCTTGATTTAAACAAATACTGTACTTTCGACTGTCTTTTCAAGCTAAAAGACGGAAAAGGTGCTGCTTTTGAACATTTTATACGTCCCTTGTTCGGTGCCACATTAGATTGCGACATACAAAATATGAATGCAAAGTTTACCGGCAATAAAATTGCGACAAACGGAACATTTACAATGGCTTACAAAAACCTAAAAATACACGTTTACAAAGAAGAAACACCTATTGCAATCATTGCCAAAAACAGTGGTGCCGTTAATTTCTTTTCAAAAATTATTTTGCCAACAGCCAACCCTGCAATTCCTGGACAGGAGCCAAGGTCATATACCATTTATCACAAACACGATTCATATAAAAATTTCCCGTCATATCTATTAATGACATTGGCAGAGGGAGCAAAAGAGACTTTGTTGCCCGGATTTTACTTAAAATATCGTATTAAACAACAACCTCAAAAAGCTTCTAAAACGAAATCCAAATAAAAGATTGTTTTTTTAAAAAAAAAGTTGTTGATATTGCATTTTTTTATTACTTTTGTGTCCTTTAAAAAGATAGTTATACTTTTTTACAAAATTAGGTATTATTAAAAAGAATATTAAGAAAAACAATCCCTATTATGCAACTTCCAAATAATTTAAAGTACACAAAAGAACACGAGTGGATTCGTTTAGAAAACGACTGCGCTTATGTAGGAATTACCGATTTCGCTCAAAGCGAATTGGGTGAAATAGTTTTTATTGAAGTAGAAACGGTTGGTGAAACGTTATCTGCAGGCGAAACTTTTGGAACGGTAGAAGCCGTTAAAACTGTAAGTGATTTATTTTTACCTGTTTCAGGTGAAATATTGGAAGTCAATGACAAATTGGAAAACCAGCCGGAACTCGTAAATTCCGACCCTTATGGCGAAGGATGGATAATAAAAATTTCTGTAGCCGATACAAACGATTCCCAAAATCTGCTTGATGCAGATGCGTATCAGTCATTAATTGGCTAATTGCTGTTGTTATGGCACAGGTATTTTTATCGTTAGGAAGTAATTTAGGCGACTGCAGAAACACTTTATCAGTTGCAATTATGGTCATTGACAGAAAAATCGGTCGAGTAACAGCTCAGTCTGCATTATATCAGGCAGAACCATGGGGATTTTCTTCTGATCACTGGTTTTATAATCAAGTTATTATGGTAGAAACCAATGACTCACTATGGCAGGTATTCAGCACAATACAAGAAATAGAACAAAATTTTGGACGTGATAAAAAAACCGTTGCAAACATTTATGCCGATCGCATGCTTGATATTGACATTTTAGCTTACGACCAAAAAGTCATTAACACATGGGAATTGTGTGTGCCACATCCAAAAATGGCACTAAGACGTTTTATTTTGGAACCATTGTGCGACATTGCTCCCACTTGGGTACATCCTGTTCTGCGAAAGCCGGTACATATGTTACTTTTGGAATGTACAGATGACAAAAAAGTATTAAAAACGGTATTGAAACCCTAAACTTATCAGTTCCTTAAATTGTAATTTCGGTTTTTCATCATCCGATAATATTACAGTAGAATCATAACGGGGATGTAACGATACTCGGGCACTTAAAAAACGGTTGATGATAAAGTTTCCGATTATTTCCCAATCAAACTCGACACCTTTGTAGTTGGTATAAAACGAAAGCGACGATTCAAGATTGATTTCTCGTGAAAAAGAATGGTGAAAATCTACTTTTATTAAGCTACCAAACTCATTAAGCGTTGTCTTTCCTTTGGCAATACCTACTTTGTCGGCAATACTGACGGTTACGCCATCGGCTTTACTTGTATCTGCCACAGCTGTCAATTTATACGAAAATGGGGCAATTAAAACTGACACCATTTTTTTGTATTTATAATTTAAACCCGCACTACCGTATAAACGAATGGGCGAAAATGGTCCGGTAGCCCTTTCGCGGCTGTTAGGTACATACGTATTAAAAAATTGCGTAGAAAATTCAACATCTGCTGTGTAATACCACGTGCCAAATGCTTTTATTCCCAATCGGGAATTAAGTTTTACCAAATCTTCATTGGTTCGTATTTTACGTAACGAATCACTGCCTGCACTGTTAAAACCAAACTTGAGTTCCAAGGCATTTTCCCATTGAATATTTTTTTTATTATCGTAGTTGAGACGACCATTAAAAAGCGTCAAAATAGAGATATTGCTCTCCCCTCCTTTATACCAATTATCTGAAATATAATTTTGCGAGGCCTGTATTTGTACACGCCCATACTTCTGCCAAAAACTTGGTTTATACAGCTTTATGCGAATCGGCTCAAATATCCGATTAACACTATCAACAACCTCTACCGCAGCCAAATCGTATCCATCATCTTTTAGACCTGTAACATCTTCAATTTTAGGCAATTGACTCGCATAATACGTAAACAACTCCGGTTTATTTTTGAGGATATAAATTTGAGCCTGTTTCCGAATGGTTCGGATGGCATCATTTTCGGTATCAAAATTATCGGGAATATCTTTATAAGGAAAAACCCAATCAATGAGTAAAGGATTTCCAAAACGCTCTTTTATCGCCTTTTTATGAATACGGGCAGAATCTTCAGAAAGTATAAATTTCCTCTCCAAAGAACTTTGAAATGGATCAGTGCTGTTTTTCAACTGAACGGATATTGGCAATGTATCAGGTAGATACGCAGGTTTATCAGCTACGGCAGAATTAATTGCAATGGAATCTTTCTTAGTTTGCTGTTCCAAAAATAATTCTACATCTTCAATATCAATAATATCGCCAACAAGCTGCTGTGCCAAAGTTTTTACAGAAAAAACGACAGCAAAAACAAGACACAAAAAGAAAGACACAAAATGCTTACAACATTTCATCCGTATAATTTTGAAACAAAAAATCGTTATAAGGAAACCGTGTGATATGAATTTCCTTTACCTTTTTATACAACAACGCTTTCAATTCATTGATATTATCCTTATTACGGGCAGAAATAAACACACAGTCGCCTTGTAAATTTGCCATCCACGTTTTTTTTAGTTCTTCCAAACTGTAATTCTCACGTTGCACCGGCAAAAGATCATCTTCGTCTTTGGGCGTATAAGAAAAAGCATCTATCTTATTAAACACTAAAATCACAGGCTTCTCTGCTTTATTTATTTCCTGCAAGGTTTTATTAACAACTTGGTATTGCTCCTCAAAATTAGGGTGAGAGATATCTACAATATGAACCAATAAATCCGCCTCACGAACCTCGTCCAAAGTCGATTTAAACGATTCTATCAAATGATGTGGCAATTTACGAATAAATCCGACCGTATCCGACAACAGAAAAGGAAGATTGTCAATAATAACCTTTCGGACAGTGGTATCCAAAGTCGCAAACAACTTATTTTCGGCAAAAACATCGGCTTTACTCAACACATTCATCAAAGTTGATTTGCCAACATTGGTGTAACCCACTAATGCAACTCGTACCATTTTACCTCTATTTCGTCTTTGTGTACTTTGTTGTTGGTCTATTTGTGCTAAATTGGTTTTTAATTTTGAAATACGGTCTAAAATAATCCGTCGGTCGGTTTCTATTTGAGTTTCGCCGGGGCCACGCATGCCAATACCGCCTCGTTGCCGCTCCAAGTGTGTCCACAAACGTGTTAAACGAGGCAGCATATACTGATATTGTGCCAAAGCAACCTGTGTTTTTGCATAAGCTGTTTGAGCTCTATTGGCAAAAATATCCAAAATAAGATTAGTTCTGTCAAGCACCTTTATTTTCAGTTCATTTTCGATATTGCGCAACTGCAATGCCGACAATTCATCATCAAAAATAATCATGCCTTCGTATTCATTATCAATAATATACGATTTTATCTCATTCAACTTGCCCTGACCAACAAAAGTTCTGGAATTGGGGTAATCCAAACGCTGCATAAAACGTTTGACGGGAATAGCACCGGCTGTTTCTGCCAAAAAAGCTAATTCGTCCAAATATTCAATAGCCTTGTCCTCCTTCTGTTGAGGCGTAATCAACCCTACCAAAATGGCAGACTCCTGATATATTTCCGTCTTAATATTTGTCATTATTTGCGCAATTAATTTGCAAAGATAGCAAAAAAGCATGAGTTTAAATCACAAAAACTGTTGAGCAAATAAAACAATGCAAACTTTGCAAAATAACACAAATAAAGTTAATTTTATTTTGTACTTATTTTATTTCTTAATATCTTTGTTACAAATAATAATTCACCTATAACTTCATCTCATTTATGAAAAACACACTGAAAATAACATTAACCTGTTGGGGGTTAATATTGGTTACCCTGCCGACTTACTGCTTAAAATATACACAAGCGGCAGTAAAACTGAATCAAACTACGACTATTAATAATGCAACCAACATTAACAAATATGGATATAGTTCAAAAGCCGCTGTCGGTTTTACGCAACCCGGTCTGTCGAAAGGTCAGAACGTCGTTATTCAAGGAATTGATTATTCAGAAGACCTTAAATGGATGTTTCTTTGCGGTTATGTTGACCCAACGGAAAGTGTCACTACCGGAAACACCAATTCTGTCATATTTATTCTTGACATGGCACAAAACGATCCTGTTACAGGCAATCCTGGCAAGTTCATCAAAGAAATAATCTTACAAAAAATTGCAGGCACTGCCTACACCGGTCATGCCGGCGGTATCGCCGTTACCAAAAAAAATATTTTCATCAGTAACGGAGGAAATTTGTTGCGATTGAGCTTGAACAAGGTTATCGGTTCCGGAACCACTGTCACGGCAAAATTCGACGAATACATACCGGTTCCCGTGAATGCTTCCTACTGCTCATTCGATGATGATTATAATGTCATTTGGGTTGGAGAGTTTGAATATGCAGACGGCGATTATACTACCGATGCATCGCATCACAATGGAAATTATACCTCATGGACTGTCGGTTACAAGATTGATGAAACAGGAGCGTCAGGCTATAATGCCAACAATGGTTTTAAGACTGCCAGTCTTGGTGGTACGAGTGGCGCAACCCCCGATTACATTCTGTGGCATTGTAACAAAATTCAGGGAATGGCTGCCGTTGCCAATAAAATAATGCTTAGCCAGTCTTACGGACGTGCAAATACCTCTTATATTCACACCTATGACAACAAAGTTTATGGTCCAAGTGCCGATTCTAAAACAGGAACAGTAACACTTAACAACACTAATATTCCTTACTGGACGCTATCCGAACCTTCTAAATTAAGCGCAGCTCCCATGACCGAAGATTTAGCAACATTCAGAAGTGGCAATACATATTATATGTATATTGCTTCAGAAGCCGCTTCATATAAATTCAATGGTGCATCATCAAGTATTGCAACAGACCCTGTTTATTCCACCGTAAAATATAAAGTAGCCTCTGTCACACCTGTTATTAACCTTGATAAAACCTCACTTTCTATGTCCGCTTTAATCAACGAAGTGGCGACAACAACCATTAAGGTTACCGGCAACTATCTTACCGATAATATTTCGATTTCATCTAACAACGCGTCTATTATTTCGGTTTCACCTGCTACTTTGGACAAAAATGGAGGTACGATAACGGTAACCTTCAGACCTGTTGCAAGCGAAGGAAATTCTGCCACGCTGACTTTTACAAGTGGAAGCATTAGTAATACTGCCACGGTCACCGGAACCATTGCGGCTGCTGTGTCCGTTAATGTCAATGCCAACGGAGGAACTTATGGTAATAACACGTCATTTGAAGTTGGCGATGGAAAGATGGTTGAACTTTCAACCATATCTCGTACAGGTTACGATTTCATCGGCTGGGGAGGAACCGGAGCAAAATATATTACCGGCTATCAGGCATACAGTTCAACAGCTACCGATAACTGTTCTTCAAAAGCCTTTGAATGTTCAACGCCGGAAACAGTTACTTTCAATGGTACCGATAAAGCCGTTGCTTTAGGCACTGACTATAAATTTACAGGCACAAATTATTACACGGCAAGTATTTGGGCATATATGAGCAATTGGGGAGATTATAACACCGATACGGAAGGTACAGCCTCTAATGCTATGCGTATTTTTAGCTGTTCACAAAGCGGAGGATGGAATATACAAAGCATAACAGGATGTTATATTGCTTTACATTGCAATCATACCAATAAATCGGGTTCCTGCATTGCTACCAACATACGACTTAACGGAGAAACATCAAGTAATACTTATGAAGATAGTGATAAAACGATTGTAACAACAGTAGGACAATCTGCCAGCACAAAAAAATGGAGTAACCTTGCAAGTGGCTGGCACATGTTTACGTTTACCTACAGTGGCAATATTGTGCGTCTGTTTATCGACGGTGTATTAATGGGAAAAACGACAGCATTTGGAAACAGCGTTAATTCAGGAACCTTACGCGAAATTTATTATCATGCTACCAATGGCATATTTATAGGAGCAGAGGCCGGTGCAAACACTTCTACACCAACAGGAAACTATTTCAAAGGAAAAATGAAAAATGCCTGTTTCTTAAATACTTATATAGCCGGTTCTGATAACACTGCCAACGATGGTGACCAAATACAACGCATTTATAACAGTCAAAAAGCCAATGACGGTAAAACTTTTCTGCGTGTACGTAAATTGAACGATGCCACACTTACACTGAAGGCACAGTGGGAAGCACACACTTATACCATTGTATATAATGCCAATGGAGGAAACGGCACCATGAATTCCACAGTACACACCTACGATGTTGCTAAAAATCTCACAGCCAATGCATTTACTAAGACAAGCTGCGAATTTGCAGGGTGGAATACAACAGCAAACGGCACCGGCACAGCCTATAACGACAAAGCCAATGTCGTTAATCTGTCTGCTAAAGACAGCGACACAATAACACTTTATGCACAATGGAACCGCACGACAGAAGTCAGCCAACAACAATTTGATCAAATTAAAGTTATACACGCCAATAATGCGATACAAATAACAGGATTACAATCAAATACACATTGCTCTATTTACGACATTTCGGGAAAACTATTACTGAAAAAAGTAGCAACTGACAACTCTACTACAATAGATAATTTGCCACAAGGCGTCTATGTTTTGAAAACAGATTCCGAGACACTAAAAATCGTACTGTAAACAATGAATAAAAATCGGCACAGGTTCAATAGAACTTGTGCCGATTTTTTTATTAACAGTTACTTATTTCTCATTCTTCAAGTATCCTTTATTTTTCTTCCCGCATTTGCAACTTTTCTTTTACAATATGTGCAATAAGTTCTACTGTTTTATCAACACCCAACAACGACACATTAATACACATATCATAAGTAGCAGCTGCACCCCATGTTTTGCTGGAATAATAATTATAATAATCTGAACGACGTTTGTCCGACGTCTTAATTATTTCCTGCGCTTTGTCATTGGTAACTCCCATACGCTGAGCAACACGTTCAATGCGGTCTGTCATTGGAGCTTGCAGAAACACACTGATATGATGTGGATTATCACGTAAAATATAATCGGAACAACGCCCCACTATCACACACAATTTGATCTCTGCCAACGACCGAATAACATCGGATTGCATTTTAAACAAAGTTTCATTCGACATATAATTTTGAGAAGCCACAGTACCAAAAAAATAACCGTTCAACCATTGCAAAAATCCTGTCCTTACAGACGTTTTTTCATCTGCACTCTCAAATATATCGGGTGCAAAACCGTGTTCTTTGGCTGCCAAAAAAAGCAAATCCCTATCATAATAATCAATGCCCAAAGTTTCTGCAAGTCGTTTCCCAACAACACGTCCGCCACTGCCAAACTGGCGCCCAATACTGATAACGATGTGATTCATGATTGTTTTATTTTTAAGGTTTTATCTCTGAACAAAAGTACCGCCGCCAATATTGCCGCCAAGACATCAGAAATCGGCATACTAAGCCACACTCCTGTTGTTCCGAAAAAATTAGGTAAAATAAGCAGCAACGGCACAAGAAACAATAATTGCCGTGTAGAAGAAAGAAAAACGGCTTTCGGAGCTTGTCCGATAGACTGGAAAAAATTGGAAACCACCATTTGAAAGCCGACAACCGGCGCAGCAGACAAAGCAATACGCATACCTTTTACTGACAATGCTATAAGATTTTCATCTGTGGTAAACATTATGGACAAAGCTCGAGGAAATAATTCTCCTGCAAGAAAGCCAACACACATTACGCATGAAGCATAAAAAATAGTCAATTTAAGAACTGATCTTACACGATCATTCTGTTGTGCACCGAAATTATAACCGGCTATCGGTTGCATTCCTTGGTTGAAACCCATTACCAACATTCCGAAAAGCATCATAATACGATTGATAATGCCATACGCACCAATTGCCAAATCGCCGCCATGTGTATATAATGCTTTATTGATGATAACTACCACCAAACACGAACAGGCATTAACCATAAACGGTGCCATTCCTATGGAAAATATTCCGTTAACAATACGTTTCCGCAACCGAAATATCCCTGTCTTGAAATAAACAGTATGTGTCTTTTGCGAAAAATGACCAACAACCAAAGCTAACGCCACAATTTGAGCCAAAACAGTAGCAATGGCGGCTCCACGAATGCCCCAACGAAAACCGAAAATAAAAATAGGATCTAATGCCGTATTAATAACTATCGTTATCAATGTCATTATCATTGCCTTACGAGGATAACCCGACGAACGCATCACATTATTCAAACCCAAATAGAGATGCGTTACAACATTACCTATTAAAATGACAAACATATAATCGTAAGCGTATGGCATTGTATCCGCACTTGCTCCAAAAAACGAAAGAATCGGTTTAAGAAACCACAAACCTAAGACCATAAAAGTAATACCCAGGATAATATTCAGCGAAACAACATTTCCCAATACCTTTTCGGCATTTTCCGTATCTTGTTGCCCCATCTTAATTGATACAAGCGTGGCTCCACCCGCACCAATAAGCGATCCAAAAGCAGCAGAAAGATTCATTAGAGGAAACGTAATTGCCAAACCGGAAATAGCCAAGGCACCAACACCATGACCAATAAAAACACTGTCCACTATATTGTACAGTGAAGAAGCCATCATGGCGATAATGGCCGGAACAGAATATTCCAGCAGCAACTTTTTGACATTGCCGGTACCAAGTACCAAAACATCATTTGCCATCACTTAATTATAGGCTATTAACAACAGTAACTATATGACAGGCTACCAATGCGGCAGTTTCGGTGCGCAAGCGACTGGTTCCCAATGAAACACTTTGAAAATCTTTGTGCAAAGCAGTTTCTACTTCCTCCAAACTGAAATCGCCTTCCGGACCAACCATTACTACCACTTCTTCGCCCTTTGAACAAACAGACAGCAGGGATTGTTTCGGAGAATCGTAACAATGAGCGATATAACGATTTTTTGGCAACGATTTTTTCATAAAATCATCAAATGGGCACAAAGGATTGAGTTGCGGAACAAATGCTTTCAGAGACTGCTTGGCTGCCGAAATCAAAATTTTTTCGATACGTTCAGGTTTAATAATTTTACGTTCGGAATAGCGACAAAGTAAAGGTGTTAATTCGTCAAAACCTATTTCAGTTGCCTTTTCCACAAACCATTCAAAACGGTCGATATTTTTTGTGGGAGCTACAGCCAAATGCAATTTGAACGGACGTTGTTCGAATTTTTCCGTTACATGTACCACCTTAAACTCGGTTTTTTTAGGGTGAGCCGCAACAATTTTTGCCGTGTACAAACCTCCTCTGCCATCTATCAGATGAAATTCATCGCCGTCTTTCAAACGTAAAACCTTGACACAATGTTGCGATTCTTCTTCCGACAAAAAATTTGACACGGCAATATCCGGTGCATAAAACAACGTCATAACTTATTTTGTTTCAGCCGGAGCAACAATAAATTTACCAACAATTTGCTCTTTATTAAGCAGTTGCAATGTATCGCCATCAATTTTTAGTGTCGTAGTGTGGTGCAACGCCTCAAACATTTCGCGTTCCAGTGTATCACCAGCACCTATGCAGGCACGTTTTGTAGCACCTATTTTGCTGAATGTTACCAAATTACCATTCAATTCATAGTTACCAAAAAAATTATTGCAACCGCTATAACCACTGATGCGCATCTCTTTGGTGTGAAAAATCAATGTAGGCATATCATCAGTATCGGTAGCTGCCACAGAAGTACCATTTAGTTCCACAGGAAGCAATGTTTTATCTAAAAAAGATGCTACTGTTGAACGTTGCTGTGTACGACAACTTAAGCACAAGCACAAAGTGGCAACACAGCCACAAAGAAAAAAAGTTTGTTTCATATTTTTCATATTTTTAGTTATAAATATCTGATTAAGTGCAAAATATTGCTTTTATATGACTTCTGTTTTCGAAATGCAATATTACTCAAAATCGGTTGGATGGCAAAATTTTTTTTATTGGTCAATACATTTTAAGCTAAAAAGAATATAACCTCTGCTTAAGTTATTTTTCATAACAACTCCTTTTTTTAAAATAAAAAGCGTAATTTTGCAAAAAAAATAAACTATGAAGAAAACAGTTGTCCTTTTTATTCTCGTTGTTGTTTTGGCTGCCTGTGGCAACAAGCACGGCTATAAAGCTATCAAATCACAATTGGATTTGGCACAGCCAATGCAATTGGAAACCATAGAAAAAGCTCGTCAGGCAATTGCCGAAACTACTAATCTAACACCGGAGCAGGTAACCGACTTGCAAGTAGCATTATCCGACTACATTATGTCGTGTGCCGAACAAGAAGCGGAACATTTTACAACGGAATACAGTAATGTATATAAAACCGAAAACGACAATGTCGAAAACGCTAGAAAAATAGATTCCTTAAACAACGAGATGTTGCTTTTGAAACGCTACGGCATTCAAATGTACCGTTCCGAAGGCAGCATTGAAAGTGCCGTGTCCCCTCTATTTGTTTTAGAACCATTTTGGTCTTATCTATCCAAAAGTGAGCAAGAGTTTGCCATATCGCAGCAAATTGAGTTTGACCAGCCACCTTTGGAAGATGCAGGGTTAATTATTTCTTATCAGGAAGTCAGTGACCGCTTGGCAAAATATGACGCATTATGTAAGGAATTTGCAACCGATTCACTCTATCCCGCTTTCGAAGCCATGCAAACTTTCTATTTATCACTATTAATGGTGGGTGTGGATAATTCGCCGGCTTTCGATTGGGAAACAAACACCCTGAATCCGGAACTCAAGGAGGCGTTATTCAATTATATTGCAGAGCATCCTTATGCACTAAGTACCAGCACCTTGAGACAATTTGTAGATATCCTGAAAAAGAATAAATATCAAAAATCAAATCTATCGGATATTTTCGTAACAAACACACTAAAATTAAATCAATAAAAAATCAACTTATGTACAACTGGTTTGAATGTAAAGTCTCTTTTGACAAAATGGGTGAAGATGGTTTGCTGAAACGTACTTCAGAATCATATTTGGTAGATGCATTATCGTTTACCGAAGCCGAGAAACGAATTTCCAAAGAAATGCAACCATTTATCAGCGGAGAATTTTTAGTTGCCAATATCAAACGCGTAAAAATTACCGATTTGTTTTACAACGAAGGTGGCGACAAATGGTATCGCTGCAAAGTCAATCTCATTATTCCCGACGAAGACAAAGGCATCGAACGTAAATCGGCAGTAACGATGATGGTACAAGCTACAAATTTACAAGAAGCAGTAGAACAGTTGATTGCACAAATGAAGACCTCTCTTTCCGATTACGAAATAGTAAATGTAACAGAAACCATGTTGATGGACGTATTTGCATTTGCACCTGCAGAAAAAGAGTAATCCGTCTATAAAATTTCAACAATGGAAATTCAAAACAAAATAGCAACATTACGTCAACAAATACCGCCTAATGTACGCTTAGTATGCGTTTCCAAATTTCACCCAGAAACTGCCATAACAGAAGCCTACAACGTGGGTGAACGGGATTTTGGCGAAAGCAGAGCACAAGAATTGACCCGCAAAGCTGCTGTTTTACCGCACGACATTCGCTGGCATTTTATCGGTTCACTCCAAACCAATAAAGTCAAAATGGTTGTGCCGATAGCCTACCTCATACACAGTGTCGATTCAGAAAAACTCTTAGCTGCCATCAATAATTGTGCAGCAGAAAACAACCTGACCTGCAACGTATTATTAGAAGTTCATATCGCACAAGACATTACCAAACACGGATGTTCGGTGGAAGAATTAACCACTTTTTTTACTACCGAAAAATGGAAAGAGTTTCCAAATGTACACATTTGCGGTTTAATGGGTATGGGAACTTTAGATGCGAACGAGAGCCAAACACGACAAGAGTTTAACACGTTGCACACTCTCTTTTTAAAGTTGAAAAATATCTTTGCACAAACCTATTTCAATGAGTTATCAATGGGAATGACACACGATTTCCCGTTAGCGATAGAAGAAGGCAGCACGTGCGTGCGTATCGGCACATTCATCTTTGGCGAACGTCAATATTGAAAACAAAAAAATAATTTATACAACAAATAATTATCATGATTTAAAAAAGGTATTATAAACATCATATTGTTCTAAATCACAGAAATCACCACTTTTTTGATAGAGAGCATAAGCAGAACGAATATAACTTACAGTTAGAACTGTGGGTTATCGTTGTGCTTATGAAGGTTGTGGTGAACCTCTGTGATTCAATGAACAATTCACAGTTTTTTTTATGAATGCACAAACACAACCACACATAGGGAAAATAATACAAGCGAAACTCAAAGAACAAAGACGATCAGTTACATGGCTCGCAAACCAAATCCCCTGTACCCGCGATAATATTTATAAGACCTGTTGTGCATTTAGGAAAAAGTAAAAAAATAAAGTAAAAAAAGATTGTTCATTTGACAAAAAAGTCGTATATTTGATTATTAATCAGATAATTAAATATAATGAACAATCTCGTACAAAACTAC
>JAQUTW010000031.1 GCA_028694215.1 Paludibacteraceae bacterium
GTAGTTTTGTACGAGATTGTTCATTATATTTAATTATCTGATTAATAATCAAATATACGACTTTTTTGTCAAATGAACAATCTTTTTTTACTTTATTTTTTTACTTTTTCCTAAATGCACAACAGGTATTGGATATGATAAAAGACGTTTTTTAGAGTATTTGGTTGAAGCTAAAAAGTTTTGTGATATTGATGAAATTTTGATTGGAGATGAGTTGTGGTCATATTTATCTGGTTCAGAAGATACAATGTCTGAAATTTTAAATATTATCAATGTGATTGCGACACCAAATTTTATGAATTTATTTAATCAAATTCAAGATGCAACTGTTGATAATGTAGAAAATTGTCGTGCTATTTTTCAAGATTGGTTTATGTATTCTGAAATTACTGTCTTAGATGAATTAAGTAACTTATTGAGCGATAGAAATCAAAATCGCATATTGAATCAGAGAATATTTAAAACAGATGGAAGTTATAATAATAGAAAACTAATGGAGTAAATTGAACTTAGTTCTGAGATATTTAACCGTTATAACCTATAAAGCATATATTTATGTCCCTCCTTGCAAATCTTTTAATTTCGGCTTTGGCCGTGTATTTGACTGCTTGGCTGTTGCCGGGCATCAGTGTAAAAAGCTATTGGGCAGCCATTGGCGTTGCCTTTGTTATTGGTCTTTTGAACGTATTGGTTAAGCCGCTGCTTACGCTGCTGACTATTCCGGTTACGGTACTCACGCTGGGGCTGTTTCTGTTTGTCATCGATGCGCTTGTCGTGATGCTGGCAGGCAAACTATTAGACAGTTTTCAGGTAAACGGTTTTTGGTGGGCATTGTTGTTCAGCATCATTGTTTCAGTAGTAACGAATTTGCTGTACAAACTGTTTTATTGAGTGTAAAATGATTAGTGCAAAGTGCAAAACTGATTGAAGTGCTTAGTGCAAAATTTTAAATGTAATTTTTTAGTACAAAGTGAAGAATAAACGTTTATGGAATCAATATTGACGACAAAAAGTTGTGATTTTGCACTACGCATTGTCAATCTTTACAAACATCTAAAAGATACGAAGAACGAAACCGTGATGTCGAAACAGTTGTTACGCTCAGGAACAGCCATTGGTGCTTTGTTGAGCGAGGGACAATGTGCAGAAAGCAAGGCCGATTTCATACACAAATTCGCCATTGCTCAAAAAGAGTGTAATGAAACGTGTTATTGGCTGACGTTGCTGTTTCGCAGTCAATTTATTACTGAAACTGAATATAACAGCATCAACAGCGATGCATTGGAATTAATGAAATTATTATCGGCAAGTATCATCACTGCCAAAAAGAATAAATAAACCCGCATGGTGCTACTATTTTGCACTATGCACTAAACATTATACACTATTTACTATGAATAAAGTTCGTGTTCGTTTTGCACCATCACCTACAGGTGCATTGCATATTGGCGGTGTACGTACCGCATTGTATAACTATCTGTTTGCCAAACAACATGGCGGCGATTTGATTTTCCGCATCGAGGATACGGACAGCCACCGCTTTGTGCCGGGAGCAGAGGATTACATTTTGGAGTCGTTCAAATGGTTGGGCATCACGTTCGACGAGGGCGTGTCGTTTGGTGGTAAGTACGGTCCATATCGTCAGAGCGAACGTAAAGATATTTACAAAAAATATGTGCAACAATTATTGGATAACGACAAGGCTTACATCGCTTTCGATACGCCCGAACAATTGGATGCCAAACGTACAGAAACAGCTAATTTTCAGTACGATGCATCCACCCGGCTGCAAATGACCAATTCACTCACATTGAGTAAAGACGAAGTGGAAAAACGCATTGCCGCAGGCGAACAATATGTTGTCCGATTCAAAATTGAACCGGGCGAAGAAGTAACAGTTCACGACCTCATTCGTGGCGACGTACATATCAATTCGTCAATTTTGGACGATAAAGTACTCTACAAATCGGTCGATAATTTGCCTACTTATCATTTAGCCAACATTGTAGATGACCATTTGATGGAAGTTTCGCACGTCATTCGTGGCGAAGAATGGTTGCCAAGCGCACCGCTGCACGTACTTCTATATCGTGCTTTCGGTTGGGAAGAAACCATGCCGCAGTTTGCACACCTTTCGCTGCTGCTGAAACCCGACGGCAACGGCAAACTGAGCAAACGCGACGGCGACCGATTGGGTTTCCCCGTTTTTCCGCTTGAATGGCACGACCCTAAAACGGGCGAAGTGTCGTCCGGTTATCGCGAAAGCGGTTATCTGCCCGAAGCCGTTATCAACTTTCTGGCTCTTTTGGGTTGGAATCCCGGCAACGACCAAGAAATCATGTCGATGGATGAATTGATTAAACTCTTTAATTTGGAGAAATGCAGCAAGAGCGGAGCCAAATTCGATTACGAAAAAGGCAAGCATTTCAATCATCTCTATCTTCAAAAAAAATCGGATGCTGAATTAGCTGTCTTTGTGCAACAAAAATTGGATGAGCGAAACATCTCCGCTGCTCCTCAGAAAATCGAAATGGCGGTTGCTGCCATGAAAGAGCGTGCTACTTTTACCAAAGATTTATGGGATTTATGTTCGTTCTTCTTTATCGCTCCAACCGAATTTAACGAAAAAGACGTACAAAAACGGTGGAAAGAGGACACGCACCGTTTATTGTCGGAGTTGTTGCCGGTTTTGGCATCGATTCCAAATTTTGACGATGCCGAAGCCACCGAAGAAACCGTAAAAGCATGGTGCGAAGCCAAAGGTTACGGTCTTGGTAATGTGATGAATCCGTTCCGCTTGACACTGGTTGGCGAAATGAAAGGGCCACAAATGTTTCAAATAACTAAAATTCTTGGAAAAACAGAGGTTATCAAACGTTTGAAATTTGCACTCGAAACCATTCATTAAATAGACTTATTAAACACAAAAACAGAAATTTCAAGGTTAAAACCTTTTAATTTGAAACAAAAAAGCTTGATTTGCTTATAAATTATCTCTGTTTTTTGTTTTTTAATGAAAAAGTTGTATCTTTGCAAACTTTTTCATATAAAATTTTAAACCATCAACCCTTATGTCAAATAAAAAAATTGGAGAAAAAATTATCAATTTACGTAACAACTGTAATTTGTCTATTGAAGAATTAGCAGAAAGAAGCGGCTTAGACATTGAACAGATTAAGATTATAGAATCCAATCAAAATATTCCTTCATTAGCTCCACTTATAAAAATAGCTCGCGTTTTAGGTGTACGTTTAGGTACATTTTTGGACGATGATACGGAATTAGGTCCTGTTCTCAGCCGTTCCGGACAAAAAACCGACGCCATACGTTTTGCAGGAAAAGTTCAGCAAAAAGATGGACATTTAGATTTCTTTTCGTTAGCCGAGCAAAAATCCGGACGACACATGGATCCCTTTATTGTCGATATTGAACCTAATTCGGAATCCAATAAGAAATTATCATCTCACGAAGGCGAAGAATTTATTTATGTTTTGGAAGGTGAACTTTTAATCAAATATGGAAAAGACGAATATCATTTGAAACAAGGTGACTCCATTTACTATGATTCTATTGTAAATCATCTTGTATTGGCTGACAATAACAAACCTGCCAAAATTTTAGCAGTAGTTTACACTCCTATTTAATTTGACTTTATGACTTTATCAGATAAGACCCTTGGCGACTATATAGAACAATGGGCAACCCTGACACCCGAGAAAGAATTCATCGTTTATTCCGACCGAAATTTACGGTTTACCTACAAACAATTTAACGAACGGGTTAACAGTATGGCCAAAGGTCTTATGGCTATTGGCGTAAAAAAAGGCACACATGTTGGCATTTGGGCAACCAATGTACCGGATTGGTTTACATTTATTTTTGCAACCGCCAAAATTGGTGCGGTAATGGTTACCGTTAATACAAATTACAAAGAAAATGAATTGGAATATGTTATTGATAATGCCGATATACAAACGCTTTGCATAACGGAAGGCGTGTTTGACGGCAGTTATATCGACATGACCTATCATTTGATTCCAGAATTAAAAACCCAACAACGTGGCTATATCAACAGCAAACGCTTTCCGTATCTGAAGAATGTAGTTTTTATTGGTCAAGAGAAATACAGAGGCATGTATTCAACAGCGGAACTATTGCTGCTCGGAGCCAACATTGACGATGAAGCCATTCGTAAAAATCGCAAGAATTTTGATTGCTATGATGTTGTAAATATGCAATATACATCAGGAACAACCGGCTTTCCAAAAGGCGTTATGCTTACTCATCACAATATTGCAAACAATGGCTTTTTTACAGGTGAAGGTATGGGATTTACAGCTGATGACAAATTATGCTGCTGCGTTCCTCTGTTTCACTGTTTTGGTGTTGTGTTAGCCACAATGAATTGTTTAACACACGGCTGTACCATGGTTATCGTCGAAAAATTTAACCCTTTACTTGTATTGGCTTCGGTGCACAAAGAACGATGTACGGCTTTATATGGCGTCCCAACCATGTTTATTGACGAATTGAATCATCCCATGTTAAATATGTTCGATTTAACTTCGTTAAGAACAGGAATTATGGCAGGTTCTCTTTGTCCAATAGAATTGATGCGGCGTGTTACCAACGATATGCACATTACCTATATTACAAGTGTTTACGGATTAACGGAAAGCTCTCCCGGAATGACTCATACCACACTTGAAGACAGTTTTGAAAAGCGTTGTACTACGGTAGGGAAACCTTATCCGTTTACAGAAGTAGCCATCATAAATCCTGAAACCGGTGAAATTTGTCCTGATGGTGTTGATGGAGAAATCTGCTGTCGTGGATACTCTTTGATGAAAGGTTACTATAAAAATCAGGAAGCAACAGCAGAAGCCATCGATAAAAATGGCTGGCTACACTCGGGCGATTTAGGTGTAAAAGATCCTGATGGTTATTATCGTGTTACGGGGCGCATAAAAGATATGATTATTCGAGGCGGAGAAAATATTTATCCACGTGAGATAGAAGAATTTCTTTATTTAATACCTCAAATAAAAGATGTTCAAGTGGCAGCCATTCCTTCACCAAAATACGGCGAATCTGTTGGTGCTTTTATCATTTTAAAAGAAGGTCAGACATTAGCAGAAGAAGAAGTAAAAGAATTCTGTCGTGGCAAAATAGCACGTCATAAAATTCCGAAATATATATTTTTTATTGATGCTTTTCCACTGACCGGAAGCGGTAAGATACAAAAATTCAAATTAAAAGAAATAGGCGTAAACTTATTGCATAAAAACAATATAGAAATCATATAGTGGATTACACACAAGTTACATTCCGTATTTATAATAGCGAAACATTTGCGACCGACTTATTGGTTCATTGTTTAGGCGATATTGGATTCGACAGTTTTGAAGAAACTACACAAGGAATTATCGGCTACTCTCCTGCTCTCCAATTTGATGAAAAAGCGATGAATACCGCTATTGAAGAACTGCCTATCAAACTAAATTATAACTATCGTATAGCACAAATCCCTGACCAAAACTGGAATAGTACATGGGAAGAACACTCATTTAAGCCTATCGAAATAGAAGAACGTTGTGTGATACACAATTCACAGAAATATCCATCAGAAACATTTGAATACGATATTATCATCAATCCTCGACAAGCATTTGGAAGTGGTTACCACGAAACCACACGTTTGATAATCAAGCGTTTACTAAATATGAATTTAACAAACAAATGCGTTTTGGATATGGGTTGTGGCACTGCCGTTTTATCAATTTTGTCTTCCATGCTTGGTGCGAATAGCATTACAGCAATAGACATTGACCATTGGTCGCAGGAAAATGCCCAAGAAAACATCCAATTAAACAACCTATCGAACATAACCGTATTGTTGGGCAGCATCGAATTGCTGGGTCAGCAAAAATTTGATATTATTTTAGCCAATATCAACCGTAATATTCTATTAGAACATTTGCCAACCTACAGCAAAGTTTTAAATCCCAAAGGTTCACTAATTGTCAGCGGATTTTACAAACAAGACATTCCTGTACTCTGCGCAAAAGCCCAATCGGTACAATTATCTTTAAACAATGTGTCTGAAGACAGGAATTGGGTATCATGCTCATTCGGTTTTTGATACTCATCCGCCACTTTTTCCTATTCAAAATTCCGTAATCGAAATAAATTTTTCTATCTTTGCATTTTAATGATCATTTTACCATATCATTCAAAGTGCAAACGACTACCATAGAAAATATCGGCAAAAAAGATGTCATTTGGAGTTACATTGCCACCTTTCTCCAAATTGGATCAGGGGTATTGCTGTTTCCCTTTATTTTACATATGCTGCCATCGGAAACCGTAGGTATTTGGTCTATATTTTTGGCAATCGCAGCCTTGGTTAATTTGATTGATTTCGGTTTCAATCCCTCTTTTACACGTAATGTTACTTATATTTTTTCAGGAGTGTCACAACTCGAAAAGCAAGGAATATCAGAACAAACCACACTTGGTAAAATAAATTACATTTTGTTGGGCAGCACTATTCGAGCTATGAAATGGCTCTATTCACGTATGGCATTAATTGCCTTATTAATATTAATAACAGCCGGAAGTGCTTATTTATATTATGTGATACAAAAAGGATATCAAGGTAACGTACAACAAATTGCAATTGCATGGGTATTATTCTGCTTTGTCAATACATACAACATTTATACTTTGTATTACGATGCGTTGCTTATGGGCAAGGGGCTGGTAAAAACAAGCAAACAAATTACCATTATCAGCCAAGTAACTTATCTGCTTATTTCCATTATTTTAGTTTATTACGGTTTAGGACTTATCGCAATTGTACTTGGTCAGGCTTTCTCCTTGATTATTCGAAGAATCCTTTCTTACCGAAGTTTCTTTACACCGATTTTAAATCAATATTTAAATGGCATTGACACTGGTAGTTTTAAAGAAATTGTCAAAACCATTCTGCCAAATTCTGCCAAATTAGGATTAACAAGTATTGGCGCTTTTTTAGTATTACAATCCGCCACTATTATTGGTTCATTATTTCTATCGCTGGAAGATGTCGCCTCTTATGGCATTACGCTACAAGTTGTCAATGTAATAGCATCTTTATCAGGCGTTTATTATTTCTCGTATGTACCAAAAATTTCGCAATTACGTGTTGAAAACAATAAAGCGGCAATCAAACAAATTTACCTTAAAAGTGTCGGACTTATGTTCGCAACATTTGCCGTATGTGGAGTTGCCTTGATTTTTGGTGGCAATTGGGGACTTTCAGTACTAAAATCGCAAACCATGTTATTAGGAAACAGTATGATGATAGTAATGCTCATCATTGCCTGTTTGGAGAAAAATCATGCTATTGCAGGCGGTTTTTTAGTTTCTAAAAACGAAGTTCCTTACTTTAAAGCTGCACTTATTTCGGGAGGCTTAACGGTAATTCTGCTACTTATATTCATAAAATATGCTCAATGGGGACTTTGGGGAATGATAGTTGCACCCGGATTAGTACAATTGGCATATCAAAACTGGAAATGGCCAACAATGGTAATAAAAGACTTAAAATCAACAAATTAAATGGCAAGAATATACAATCAAGATGAGATAACTTTGGCAGATGGCTGTCTGTGCTTATTACCACGCCATTCGTCTGTTCTCGAAATCGGCTCTGCTACCGGTTACGCAACCCGTTATATGACACAAAAAATGGATTGTACCGTTACGTGTATAGAAAAGATACCGGAAATGGCAGAAAAATGCCGTCAATATGCTAAAAACGTTATCATAGCAGACCTTGAAACAGATGATTGGGAATTGGAACTAAAAGAAAAATTTGACGTCATCATGTTTGCTGATGTTTTGGAACATCTATTGCATCCAGATCAAGTTTTAGCACGTACAATACCTTTCCTGAAAAACGGAGGCTGCTTTGTTACTTCTATTCCAAACATTGGTCACAATGCCATCATAATGTCTTTACGCAACGGGCACTTCAATTACCAAGAAATTGGTTTGTTGGATAATACACATATCCATTTTTTTACACGCGAAGGCATTGATGAACTATTTGCAAAAAATAATTTTTACTGCATAGCTGAAGAAGATAAGCTCATACGTCCATGCGATACCGAATTTGAACAATATTATTTAAAAAATGCTTGGATTGCTTTATCACTCATTCACAAGCCGGACGCCCATGTGTACCGTTATGTTCAAAAATGGATGCCTATGGCAGAAAAACAACATTCCAAACCAATGCGATTCAATTTATTACAACAATGTTTTGAATTATGCTATGATACTGCCTGTTTTTGCAAACGACATTTAAAAATGCAAACACCAAAATGGTTTACAAACTATGTTCATAAACCAATGATGAAAAAAGACACACAACGTTATGCCAAATATGCAACCAAAGATTAGTATCATTGTTCCTGTATATAATGCCGGAAACTATTTGCGCCATTGTTTGGATACTTTGGTTAATCAAACTTTGCGCGATATTGAAATCATACTTATTATAGACTGTCCGACAGATGGTTCCGATGAGATTTGTCGCGAATATGCAGCCAATGATAATCGTATTGTCATCATCAACAATGTGCGTAACCTACACATTGGCAACAGCCGAAATGAAGGATTGAAAATAGCACAAGGCGAATACATCGGATTTTCCGACCACGATGATTACCGCACATTAGATATGTACGAAAAACTTTATGCACAAGCAATTGAAAACGATACGGATATAATATTGGGAACTTCGGTTGCTGTAGGAGACCAAAATGAAGTTTTACATTTTCCTATATCGACAAAAGAAAATCCCAAAAATTTTGCACTGCGCGATTTATTATCGTGTGGCAGCGACGAAACATTTACACCTTTAGCTCTTAATATTCATCCTAATATTTATCGAAACGATTGGCTGAAAATCAATGAAATACAATTTGTTAATACAACAAAATGTACACCGGAAGACCGCATCTTCCAAATAATGTGTCTGTGCAATACGGACAAAGTAGCAATTAACCATGAACAACTATATTTTCATTGCATTTATGCACAAAGTTCCGGACAAATTCAATCGTACACCGGCTATAAAGAGCGTGCAAATGGGAAACTGATTATTTATAATTTCTTAAACAACAAAGGATTGTACGACAATTATCAATCGGAATTTTTAATAGGAGTCAAAAAAGAATTTACAGAATTGATTGTTAATGAGTTAATAACGACAAAAAGCATCAAAAAAGCAATGAACGTTATTAAATATCTCAAAACATTCCAATTTTGTCAAAAGGCTTTCCAACAAACACATTATTCTTTAAAACGTTATCGTTTGGGCGGGAAAATGAGCAGAATATTTGTATTCTGCTTAATAAAATTAAAAAAAAGCATTTTGGTAAACTCTCATTAATTTTGCACCAACTTCTGCATAAGTGAATTGCTGACCTATTTGTTTGATTTTCTCTTGGTTAAACTCCTTAAAATGGTCAAGCATCCACCCTATTTGTTCACATAAACCCACTTCGTTACCAATTGGTACAAGGCGTCCATTGTCTGCACAAATCACTTCCGGCGCAATGCCGACAGGCGTAGAAATAACAGGCTTTCCACATACCAAACTTTCAGAAATAACAACGCCTGCCGTTTCGTAATTGGAAAAAAACAGGAAAAAATCGCTTTGATAAAACCATTCACAAACTTCTTCCGGTGTTTGTTCACCAATAAATTGCACCATTCCGACAGGAAAATTTAAACTTTTGGCATAATCTACCACCATTTGAAAATCAGCTCCTGTTCCAACAATAACAAACTCAAAATCTTGCCTTTGAAGACTTACTTGCTTTATAGCACGCAGCATTCCACAAATGTTCTTAGCCTTTTCGTCGAAACATGAAATATGCAGAATACGTTTTTTTCTATGTGATTGTTTTTCGTGAGGTAAATAAAAAAAATCATCTACCACATTATCTATTCTTACGTAAGTATCATTATATAAGCCACATTGTAACATTTTATTTTCCAGAATTTTGGAAACAGGCATTAATGCGCCGGCTTTACGTGCCATTTTACGCATTAACCATTTTTTGAGACTATTTTGTTGTTCAAAACTTCCATTTTGTTCTAAATAACCAGACCAATGTTCGGTTACCACATAAGGTATGTGATACACCATTTTCAACCAATAAGCAAGAAATCCGCTGAATGTTAACACATTATCATTACAAATATCCGGTTGTCCAAAACTATTTAAAACTCTTTTATAACCTTTGCGGAAAGCACGCCAACAATTAATATTGCTTGATAATTTCCTGAAAAAACGGTTTTTGCAAAACGGATAATACACATAAATTTCAGTTACTGCCCCGAATTTTTGTTCCACAATCTCAAATTTGTGTACATGCTCGTCAGCAAACGGGAAAAGCACACATACATCTGCAAATTGCGAAACCGCTTCTGCATGTTTGCGCACAAACAGACCCGCCATTGCATCATAACGATGCGGATACCATGCACTGAAAAAAAGTACTTTCATCGGTTTATCAATTTTACCAGCCATTGCGGACGACAACGTTTAACTGTAAAATAAGGTTGTGGTTGCGCACCAAAACCCGCATAAAAACGTGCTACTCCGGGAATACGCGACCCCTCACAATCAAACACTCGATTCTCGCCTGCATGTGTTTTCAACAATTCATTTACTAAAAAGAACATAGCACACAACTCTTTTCCCTGCCTATTTGATGTTGGCACAAGATAAATAATACGTTGTGGGGTTTCTAACGTCATCAGTGTTGCAATTAATTCATTATCAATAGTATAAACTCCATAACAATGACCTGTATTTTGTTCAACGGCAGCCTTGCACAAGTTTGGTAATTTGTCTGATAATTCTTGTGCCTTATCTCTGTTTTGGCTACGCCAAAAATCAATTAAATCTTGATTATCAATCGTTTGTATATTTAATTTTGCTTTCTCGGCTTTGGCTATATTTCGTCGTGTATTCTGGGTAAACTGTTTATATATAGTTTCATACGGTTGCTGTAAAGAAATAATGCTATTGGGCAATTTACTCCCATATACATTCGCAAAATTCAAATTAAAATCATAACTCAAGTAAGGTATTTTAGCCAAAAAACGATGTATTATTTCATGTGACACAGGTTGTGCCGAAAAAACGCCCAATTGTTGTGTCCAGCGCGGCAAAATCACATATTTAATACCAAATTTTCGTTTTACAGGCAATGGCATTACAAATTCATAATTGTCTGTAATTAGAGCCTCCCACTGTGGCGAAACCGCATCTAAAAACCACGCATAAGCATAAGGCAAGCTATTGGCTGCCTTTGCAATTGTTTTGTTCCAACGCTCAAAATCAATTTGATAATATTTTAGATGTCTGATTTTCGTAATTCGTAATTTTATAAACTCAACAACCCTGTATCAAATGTTCTACCAATATTTTCGTACCGATGCCAAACAAAATAATACCACCTATAAGTTCCACATTAATTTTGAATTTTTTGCCAAACATAATGCCAATAACACAGCCAACAATCGTAAACAAAAAACTTCCTAACGCAATAATTCCAACAGCCGTATAAATCAAATTACCAAACGGCACAAAAATAAGACCTGTTGCCAATGCGTCTATGCTTGTAGCAAACGACAGAATAATGAGCATTTTTAAAGAACCAAACGGTGTATTTTTATCACAACATACATCTTCTTGCTTTTTCTTTAAGCTGCCATAAATCATTTTCCCGCCCAAATACGCCAAGATAACAAACGCCAGCCAATGATCGATGCGCGTAATCTGTTCGGCAAAGCTTACCCCTGCCAACCAACCAATAAAAGGCATAGCACCTTGAAAAAAAGCAAAGAAGAAAGCCATACGCAGCATTTTTGCCCAATTGTAACGACCATAAGCTATGCTACTTGCTATGGACACGGCAAAGCAATCCATGGCTAATCCTATGGAAATAAGAGAAATCTCGAGTATTGTCATAAGTACATTTTATATCAATTTATTTTTTGAATTCCTTTCCGTAAGCCTCGGCAGCCATTTCAAGTTCTTTGTACCAAGCATCGCCGAAACGACGAATCAAAGGCGTTTTTAAAAACTTATAAACAGGTAATTTTAATTTATGACCATTTTTTTCTGCACACGAGCATACACTCCAATGATGATAATTGACCGCTGTAAAATCCTTATACTTAGTTAAACGAACAGGATAAAGATGACACGACATCGGCTTATAAAATGTTGTCTTACCTTCCAAAAAGGCTTTTTCCAAAGCACATTTACAAACACCGTCAGAATCAACATACGAAAAAACACATTCACGGTGATTTACTATTGAGGTAACCATATCGCCTTCTGAATCAATATAAGCCACTCCTTGGGCATCAATGACAGTTCTCGATGCTTCCGAAAGATCATCCCAAATACTTGGTAAGGCTTCTTCCAATTTTGCAACTTCATCCACTTCAAGCGGTGCACCTGCATCGCCCTCAACACAACATTGCCCTTTACAAACGCCTAAATCACAACAAAATTGTTGCTCAAAAAGTTCGAAACTTACAACTGTATCACCAATTTCTACCATTCAATAATTTTTTTCGCAAAGATAACGAATTGTTACGAATAGAGAGATACGAGTTACAAGATTTTTGGCATATATCATTCAAAAGAAGTAACTTTGTGGAAAAATCAGGTATCAAAAATATCATCAATATCGTCACAAAAAATATGACCGAACTCCAACTGACATTAACGCCACAAGAAGCAAGTGAAGAAACTGAATTAAAGAAAGTTGCAGCAAAAAATCTCAACATTTCATTTAACGATATTACCCATCTTCAAATCGTCAAAAAATCCATTGATGCACGTGGACGACAACCGCTTGTTTTACTCAAATTGAGGGTTTTTATCAATGAAGAACCCATTTACACTTATGAAAATGAGATCCATTACCAAAATGTAAGCAATCGAAAGCCTGTTATTGTAATTGGTTCAGGACCTGCCGGACTTTTTGGTGCTTTGCGTTTAATAGAATTAGGTCTGTGTCCTATTATTCTTGAACGTGGCAAAGATGTTTCGGAACGTAAAAAAGACATTGCTCAACTCAATCGGAATACGGCTTTCAACTCGGAATCAAACTATTGCTTTGGTGAAGGCGGTGCCGGCACATTTTCAGATGGTAAACTCTACACACGCAGCAACAAACGTGGCAACCCTCAGCGTATTTTTGAAATATTCCATCGTCATGGTGCACAAAATGAAATTCTTTACGAAGCACATCCACACATTGGAACCGACCGTTTACCTATTGTTATCAAAAATATACGCCAAACCATACTTGATTGTGGTGGCAAAATTTACTTCAACAGCAAAGTTATTGAATTTCTACTTGACGGCAACCAAATACAAGGCGTAAAAACAGAAGACGGTACCATTTATAAATCTAACAATGTGATACTTGCAACGGGACATTCAGCTCGTAACATTTATAATTTACTACACAAACAGAAAATTCAACTTGAAGCGAAGGGATTTGCAATGGGAGTACGTGTTGAACATTCGCAAGGATTAATAAACAGTATTCAATATCACAGCCCAATACAAAATCCTTTTCTTCCGGCTGCGAACTACAATCTTGTACAACAAATCAACGGACGTGGCGTATATTCTTTCTGTATGTGTCCGGGAGGACATATAGTGCCGTCGGCAACAGAGCCTGAGCAAATTGTTGTCAATGGCATGTCGGCTTCACATCGCAATTCGCCATTTGCCAATTCGGGTATTGTTGTGGAACTGCACCCTGAAGACCTAACCGAATATGCAAAATTCGGAGAACTTTGCGGTTTGCGTTTTCAAGAAGATTTGGAGAGAATGGCGTTCGAACACAACGGCGGAGGTTTGCAAACCGCCCCTGCACAGCGTTTAGCCGATTTTGTAAACGGACATACCTCACGCAATTTACCAGCATGTTCTTACTTGCCGGGCATTGTATCGTCACCATTACACCAATGGCTGCCACCACGCATTACCAGAAGTTTACAAGAAGGTTTTCGTGCATTCGACCGTAAAATGCACGGCTTTCTGACCAATGATGCCGTAATTGTTGGTGTAGAAAGTCGTTCTTCTTCTCCCATACGCATTCCGCGTAATCCCGACACATTGGAACATGTGCAAATTCACGGATTCTACCCTGCCGGCGAAGGTTCCGGCTATGCCGGCGGCATTACCTCGTCTGCCATGGATGGCGAACGCTGTGCCGAAAAAATTGCAGAAAAAAAACAGTTTTAAATAAATAAGCGCAAGATTTTTATCTTGCGCTTATTTATAGATAAACCTTACCTTTACTGGTATTCGTAGTAGGTAGTAGTGGTAGAAGTAGAATAATAACTGCCACTACGATATGCATAACGTTCTTCTATTGGCCAATTGCCTTCATACACGTAATCGTAGTTGTCAATGACAAATTCGCCATCCCAATTAGTCCGTGCTTCTTCTATTACATTGTTTTTTGAATGAGGTATCGGCCATGGGTCTGCTATCCACTGAAACGAATGGTAATAAGGGTTATTTTTAGTGTCGTACTTAAACGAGAACGTTCTTACCCCATCTGTCCCTTCATCATATTCCATAGTACTGACATTATCCCCCTGATACGTGAAGCTATAAATCCAAGTGCTTACAGACGACTGTGCTGCCTTAGCCGATGAAGCAGCCGCGCAGAACGCCACCTTGTCAGTCACATCCTGAGCCATGGATTGCGGCACAAAGAACGAAAGCATAGGCATCGTTTTGGCAGGTACACCGTACGTACCATAATATGTCAAGTCAACTTTTACAACTTTGCCGCCTTTATAGGTATATTTAAAGTCATAAACCAACGCACCTTCAGCGTATGTGGTTACCTTATCGTAACCGTCATTGTTGTAGGTAATCCGTGTTTCAGCGTTGTCACCGTAATAAATACGCGACACCTTTTTGCCGTCGTACACAAAACGTGTAGTGGTAGAGAGTGTTGTTTTACCGGTAGAAGAGTTGTAATAATAGTCGTCAATGCTTGTCAGTCGATTTCCGTCCCAGTTCCATACCTCCGAAAGATGTTTAGGTGTGGAGGTACCTGATTGATACCTGTCGGCTTTGTAAATCCTTGCTATTTTTTTTGCGGGATTGTATTCGCCGTCTTGTTCGCAACCGGCAAATAGTATTGCCAGTGCCATACATAGGTAAATAGATTTCAATTTCATAAAATGTCTGTTGTTTTTATTTTCACTACTCATTTATGTCGGCTTTTCGGGTAACTCCGTTGTCAAGTACCTGAATTTGGGACTTACGCACACAAAAAAAGCGTGGTACTTAAACTGTATCCCGCTTCCAGAGGTATTTGGCGTAACCCAGACTACTCAGAATAAAGCTAAGCCCACGCTATGCGTGAGTTTATTTACTCTTTTATAGTCAGTTGGTTCACCCTTCTTTTAAATCGCCAAATTTTCTGGAAGAAAGAATCAAGCTAAAACGCTTTTTCCAATATTAAGTGCGCGTAACTATTGTACGCTAATGTTTCATAGGCTATAATTTTAAAATTAACAACATTGCAAAGATAGAGATTTTTTTAGAAAATAAATATAATTTTACCAAACTTCTTGTTGTACCTAAATTTTTCTTCTGAAGTCTTTAAAAATCGGTTCACACTCCAAACTTTTCCGGTTTTTTGCCGGTAACTCCTTTGTAGTAGTCTTTAATTGCATTCATATCGGCTTCCAAATTGCCTGTTGGCTGAAAAAGTTTGCCGTAGCCTACTTCCTTTTTTGCATAATCGATATATGCCAATACAATCGGCACATTCGCTTTTTGAGCAATAAAATAAAACCCTTTTTTCCAATCGGCATTATACTTACGCGTACCTTCGGGCGTAACACCGATACAAAACGAATCATGTTTTGCAAATTCGTCAGCTATTTGGTCGGTAAGCGATGTCTTTTTGCTGCGATCGACAGGAATGCCTCCTAACGAACGCATAAAATTACCCAAGGGAAAATGAAACCACTCCTTTTTCATAAAAAAAGAAGCTTTCAAACCGGTCGCTATTTTAAACAACATACCCCAAACAAAGTCCCAGTTGCTCGTATGCGGTGCAATACAAACCACACATTTTTTAGGGATTTCTACTGCTGTTACTATTGTCCAATCATGTTTCTGTAATATTGATTTTGCGCAATCTTGTGTCATAAATTATTAAGTTTTAGAAGAAGTGCGAAGGTACAAAAAACAATCTATAAACTAAAACGGTTTAATGAGTTTATGCTTTTTTACTACAAAAAGATAAGAAATTTTGGTATTCAAAAAAAAATATATAACTTTGTCGCCATATAAACCATAAAACTTAAACGCCTATTGCCTTACAATTACTTTGAATTTTAAATGACAAGGTAATGAAAACATTAACTACATTTACCGACGAGATGTTGGTAACCAGTTATGAGAAAGGTAATGATGCTGCTTTTGAAGAATTATTGTATCGTCACAAAGATAAGGTTTATGGCTATATCTACTCTCTTACCCACAATCGGGTTCTTACCGAAGATATTTTCCAGGAAACTTTCGTAAAAGCCATTGTTACCATAAAACAGGGGCGTTATACGGACAATGGTAAATTTATTGCATGGATTTCACGTATAGCACATAATTTGGTCATTGATTTTTACCGTAAAGAATCCAATAAAAACACCTGCTCAAATGACGCTTACGATTATGATTTACTAAATAACAGCGAGTTGTGCGAACAGCATATCGAAGATTCCATGATATATGAACAAACCATAGATGATATGTTACAACTTGTAAAATTACTGCCTCAAAGTCAACAAGACATTGTCAGAATGCGTTTTTATGAGAATCTAAGTTTTAAGGAAATCGCCGAAAATGTCAATATTAGCATCAATACAGCCTTGGGACGTATGCGTTATGCCATTCTCAACCTGCGCAAATATGCCGAAGAACGTAATTTAATGATTGACTTCGAAAAAATTATGTAATTGAATACAATAAAATGAACAGATAGAGCGTTTTTATGGCAAATAAGTTTAATTAATTCTGCCTATGCGAAAAACTACTACTCTTCATTTAGAAAAAGACCTGACAAAAAGAAGTGATTTAAAACCAAGTTCACGCACCATAGTCGCCATTTTGGCTTTTTCGGCGACCTACCATGTAGAAAAATTGGTTGATGGACAATTTGCAGAAATGCTTTTAAATTAAGTTTTTAATTACAATTAATCTCTAACGGGATTCCTTAAACAGGAATCCTTTTTTTGTTGTTGCTATTCTTGAGCTTTTTTATTATTTTTGCACGTTTAATTATTATTGTATTTAACAGATTATGAAAAAACTGCTTGCCCCCTCTCTTCTATCTGCCAATTTCGGCAATCTCGAACATGATATAAATCTCATCAATCAAAGTGATGCCGATTGGTTACATATAGATGTCATGGATGGCGTGTTTGTTCCAAATATTTCATTTGGATTTCCTGTGTTAAAATTTGTCAGTCAACTCAGCAAAAAGCCCTTAGATGTCCATCTAATGATTGTTGAACCCGACAAGTTCATCAACGAAGTAAAAGCCACCGGAGCTATTGTAATGAATGTCCATTATGAAGCCTGTACGCATTTGCATCGCACCATACAACGCATACATGCAGCAGGAATGAAATCCGGAGTAACACTCAATCCACACACGCCCATAGAACTTTTGGAAGATATTATTTGCGATGTGGATTTAGTACTGCTAATGTCTGTGAATCCGGGATTTGGAGGTCAGAGTTTCATTGAAAATACATACAATAAAATAGCACGCCTCAAAACAATGATTGCACGTCGTCGGTCTAACGCCCTGATACAGGTTGATGGCGGTGTAAATACAGAAAACGCATCAAAACTTTATGCGGCAGGTGCCAACTGCCTTGTAGCCGGCAGTGCAGTGTTTGGTGCACACGATATGATAGCAACCATTAAAGAGTTAAAGCAATAACTATATAAAAACGAATAATCATGACAATTCAAATTAAAGAAGTTACTACTAAAAAAGAACTCAAACAATTTGTCCAATTCGGAATTGATTTATACAAAGGAAATCCATACTATTGCCCACCATTGGTATTTGACGAAATAAACACATTCAACCAAAAGAAGAATCCGGCTCTCGATTTTTGTGAATACGTGCTTTATTTGGCTTACAAAGACGGAGAAATAGCAGGGCGCGTAGCCGGAATCATTAACCATAAGGCTAATGAAAGATGGAACTATAAACATGTACGATTCGGCTGGATTGATTTTATTGATGAGAAAGCAGTATCGAGTGCATTGTTGCAGGCTGTCAATGACTGGGGTAAAAGCAAAGGAATGACAGAAATGAACGGTCCTGTCGGCTTTACAGATTGGGATCGCGAAGGACTGTTGATACAAGGCTACGAATATGATTCTCCAATGGCAAGTTTATATAATTATCCTTACTATGTTGATCATTTTGAAGCTTTTGGATTAAATAAGGAGATAGATTGGATTGAATACAGGGTTTTCATTCCTGATGCCGTGCCCGACAAAATGGAACGTGTAGCTAAAATTGCCATGGAACGCTCCAAGCTGAAAATAGAAAAATTCAAATCGGCCAAAGAAATGCAGAAACGTTTCCCGAATTTTGAATATATGAATGTTTTTGATGAAGCCTACACTCCATTATATAACTATCAACCTATGACGGAGAAACAAAAGCAATATTATGCCAACATGTATTTCCCCTTGTTAAATTACGACTTTGTTACAATCATTACCAACGAAAAAGACGAAATTGTTGGTGCGGGTGTAGGAATGCCCGATATTTCGCCTGCCCTGCGCAAATGTAAAGGACGTTTATTCCCATTGGGCTGGTATTATATTATGAAAATGTTGAAAGCTAAAAAAATGGACGTTTTCGATTTGCTTTTAATAGCAGTTCGCCCCGACTATCAAAATAAAGGTGTCAATGCGTTATTCTTTTATGACCAAACCAAATATTTTATCCAATATGGCATCAAATATTCTGAGACGACCTCTATTTTGGAAACAAACGAAAAAAATCAAGCTAACTGGGAATATTTTGAAAACATACAACATAAACGTCGTCGTGCTTACTTGAAAACGCTTGTGTAATTAAAGCAACCAAAACCAACAAAGACGCATATTTTCAGATGAAAATATGCGTCTTTTGATGTGTAGCAGTTATTAAAGTTAATGCTATTATTTACCTGTAATAATGCGTTTTATCTCATTCAATTTATTAAGTGCTTCTATTGGCGTCAGATTGTTCAAATCCGCATTTTTAATTTCATCACGAATCTGTATCAACACCGGATCATCCAACTGAAAAAAGCTGAGTTGCATACCTTCTCGTGTTGCCACATTGTCCAAGTTTTTCGCAACCACAACATTTTGACGGTTATCTTGTTCCAACTGTGCTAAAATTTCATTGGCACGTTTCACTACACTTTGCGGCATACCTGCCATTTTTGCCACATGAATACCAAAACTGTGTTCGCTGCCACCACGCACCAACTTTCGCAGGAAAATTACTTTGTTATCCATCTCTTTTACCGACACATTATAGTTTTTAATGCGCGAATAAGATTTTTCCATCTCGTTAAGTTCGTGATAATGTGTTGCAAACAATGTTTTTGCCTGACAATGTGTATGTTCGTGAATATATTCCACAATAGCCCATGCAATAGAAATACCGTCGTAAGTACTTGTACCTCTGCCCAACTCGTCGAATAAAATAAGGCTGCGATGCGAAATATTGTTCAGAATACTGGCTGCTTCATTCATTTCTACCATAAACGTAGAATCGCCTACTGAAATATTATCGCTGGCACCTACTCTTGTAAAAATTTTATCCACAACTCCTATTGTGGCACTGTCTGCCGGTACAAAACAGCCTATTTGCGCCAGCAATACTATTAATGCCGTTTGACGCAACAATGCTGATTTACCTGCCATATTTGGTCCTGTAATAATAATAATCTGCTGTGTTTCGCTGTCCAAAAAGACATCATTCGGCACATACGTTTCGCCTATCGGCAATTGACATTCAATCACCGGATGTCGTCCATTCTTAATATCAATTACATCACTATCGTTAATGGTCGGACACACATATTTATTTTCGGCAGCTACTGTTGCAAAGGCTAAAAGGCAATCCAGTTGCGCCAAAATATTACAATTAATCTGAATGGCAGGAATGTATTCCGTAATCGCCATCACCAATTCGTTAAATAGCTTGGCTTCAAGTGCGAATATACGTTCTTCTGCTCCAAGTATTTTATCTTCGTACTTCTTAAGTTCCTGTGTGATATAGCGTTCTGCATTTACAAGCGTTTGCTTACGGATCCACTCGGGTGGCACCTTATCTTTATGCGTATTGCGTACTTCTATAAAGTATCCAAAGACATTATTGTAGCTGATTTTAAGACTTGGAATCCCTGTTGCTTCACTTTCACGTTGCTGAATTTGCAAAAGATAATCTTTGCCGGAATAAGAGATATGACGCAAGTCGTCTAATTCGGCATTTACTCCTTCGGCAATCACATTTCCTTTGTTAAGCAAGATTGGAGGATTATCCGATAGTTCATGTTCTATTCTATCACGAATAATCGCACAAGGATTTAATTGTTCTGCAAAGCGTTTCAATACATTATTGTCAGTTGCTTCACAGCATTTTTTAACGGGTTCCACAGCTGATAAGGCAAATCGCAACTGCCCTACCTCACGAGGAGAAATGCGACCAACAGCCACTTTGGACAAAATACGTTCAAGGTCGCCAACTTTTGCTAAACAATCGGCAATAAAATCTTTTGTTCCGGTAAATTTGGAAAAATAGGACACTACACTTAAACGATCATGAATCGGCTGTACATCTTTGAGCGGAAAAGCCATCCAACGACGCAACAAACGTCCGCCCATAGGTGTAATGGTAGTGTCAATAACGGAACACAATGTACGCGCATTCTCATTCGGTGAATTGAACAGTTCCAAATTACGCACGGTAAAACGGTCAAGCCACACGTAACGTTCAGATTCGATACGAGCCAAATGCGTAATATGCCCTATTTGCTGATGATACGTTTGGTCAAGATAATATAAAATGGCGCCGGACGCCACAATTCCCAGCTTTAACTCCTCAACCCCAAAGCCTTTTAAATTTTTAGTCTCAAAATGTTTCAACAATCTATCGTTAGCTGCGTCAGAGGTAAACACCCAATCGTCCATTTCCTGTGTATGAAATTTGCTCCCAAAAGAGTCTTCAAACTCTTTGCGCATGCCATATTCATACAAAACTTCTTTAGGAGAAAAACTATTCAAAAGTTTATCCACATAATCCAAATTACCTTCCGCCATCAGAAATTCGCCTGTAGAAATATCAAGAAACGAGACGCCTGCCTGTTTTTTCAACAAATAAACTGCTGCCAAGAAATTATTTTCCTTAACATCAAGTATAGTATCATTTGTTGCAACTCCTGGCGTTACTAATTCTGTAATACCTCTTTTAACAAGTCCTTTCGCAAATTTCGGGTCTTCCAACTGATCGCAAATAGCTACGCGCAAACCGGCTCGCACCAATTTTGGCAAATACGTATCCAGTGCATGATGCGGGAAACCTGCCATTTCCACTGCCTCAATATTCTTATTAGAACGTTTTGTAAGTGTTATGCCAAGTATTTCAGAAGCAATCTTGGCATCTTTGCTATAGGTTTCGTAAAAGTCGCCACAACGAAACAACAAGATGGCATCGGGATATTTGTGTTTTATCTCGTTAAATTGTTTCATCATGGGCGTTACCTTAGTTGATTCCATTCCTTTAATCTATTGGTTTACGAAAGTCGCTAATTAATTGCTACGGGCGTGTTTAAAGACAATATTATAGATAATTTTCCAAAAATAGACCCAATCCGTACGAAATACACCGTTCTTCTCACATGCCATTAAATAACGCATCTCCGAATTTTGTATCTCATCTAATGTTTGTGGCATATCGGCATAAAACGGCGGAAGCAATCCCGGTTTAAATTGTGTACGTTTATCTTGTAAATCTTTACTGTACAAGCTGAAATACTGTGCACTTAGCGGTCGAACGCCCACTATTTTCATATCTCCTTTCAATATATTCAGCAACATAGGCAATTCATCAATCCAACATTTACGCATAAAACGTCCAATAGTACCTATACGGATATCATTGTTTATTTTTCCACCTTTCTGCAAATGATATTTATCGTACATATAAGCCTGTAAAAATTCCGAATAAGGGTGCATGGTTCGGCATTTATAAACATTGAAACGTTGTTTGTCTTTTCCAATACGTGACAGTTTGATAAAAGGTCCATATTTACGTTTGACTTGCTTTTCCGGTTGCTTTTCGCGTTGAGCCATAACAAGATACATATTACCTAACGGGAACTCTTGTAAAACTTTAAATCCGCAAAAATACAATCGTCCCAAAATTTCAGTAGTAGAAAACACGCGGTTACGTCCCTTGGTAAAATCATAATATAAACGACTGGTAAAAAACAATTTTGGAAGTACCCGTTTATAAATAAAATAGCAACTGTAAACCATATAATTAACACCTTTCGGATATTTGTTCAAAATGGCTTTTTTAGTAACCGTTTGAGGCTTAAAACAACATACAAATATCCCGTTATCCGGTATTTTCTCGTTGATGGTGCAAAACATTTTATTGACACCACGAATATCGTTCAAGCGCTTTAAGTTAACAATACAATCATATTGATAGTTCCCCAAAGATTGAATATTAAACAAAGTGGAAGTTGCCAATACCAACGTAGATGAACTGCCTAAATCAAGATGCTTATCAAGAACAGTGAGTGTTCTTTTATTAGAAAATTCTACAATCGAATTTTTGACCGCTGTTTCTGCTTCGGGAGACAGGCGTTGTACCGGAACCGCTAATTTCATCGGAGGTCGCACATTGAACTCCATGATGTTATCATCTATATTTAGGGCGTAACGATAACCGTAGAAAAATAATAAACAAACCGTATTTATCAGAAAAGCAATTATTGCGGTCATTATTAACACATAAATGGAGAGCCCAAATAAGTTGTTGATATAATAACACGTTACAATTGCCGCTATCAGAACAAGAATAGAAGCAAATGTGCCCCGCATGGCTTGAAAATATCCTCTGGTTTTCAACGAGCGATATTTGCCAAAGAGATAACCGATAATGATATTTGAGCAGTAAAGTGCCAGACAAAAAAAGCAGTAATCCGTCTTTCTGGATTTATCCGTCAAGGCACGCCACAAGACCATGATACACACGGCTAATGTCCAAATACAAGCATCTAAAAAGATTAAGCTCCATTTCGGTTTATAGAAGATTGATTTTTTTTTCATCAATTCGGTTTATTGCTATTTGCATTTATGATCTTCATTTGAATAAAGATATCGGATTGCCCAATATCCCAAGCGATAAAGAAAGTTATTGCAAATATACAAAAAACGACCATATTCAACTAATTTTCCACCAAATTTTGATTTAAATTTTCTGACACCATAATCTTCGTCTGGCTTACCTGCTCCCATAAAATCAAAATAAGGAATATTTTTTCGGCAGCAAAATTATATATTGGTATGTGAATTAACTAGAAACAGGCGTTTAAGTTGATTCTTAACAGTTTGTAATACCAACTCTTTTGTCCATGCCGTTTTATTATCTGTCCACCGCTGCGGGTGAGTTGTAAACATGATTCCTGCAAACTGATGAATAGGAGAATCCGGGGCTTGTAATGCTTGAATTATTTTATCTGTAGTATGAAAAGTAAGCCCCTGCTTTGTCCACTCATCTTGATAAACAGGAATTTTGTCGCGTACACTCACCTGAAAGCCATCCCACTGCCTACCCGTATCCGTCAAATAAAGGATTTTGGAAAAATCGGTATCAAAATAGGGCTCGCCAATAATGCCAAACATGTGATAATCATTGGTTTTCCATAAATCTTTTCCATCGAATTTACTGCGTGGCGCACCATGCATACAGATAGTTTTAACAGGATAAAACGTGCGGAAATACGCCAATTGTTTCTTAAAATGTGTAAGCGCATGTGACACATTACCATCGCAAATCGTCATATCTTCATAATGATAACCTATTTCGTGTCCCAATGCTGCAATTGCTTTAATTATTTCCGGCTGATTGCTTTGTGGCACTACCCGAAAATAATACGTTGCCTGAATACTCAATTCGGCTTCTATCTTAGCTGTAGCCAACGAATTAATGGCTTTTAAATCAACATCATGCCTGAGAATGACAAATTTCGTCGGCAATTGCTCTTTCTGACGGCAATAATCCTCATAACGCAAAAAATTACAACCTGCTTGTTTTAAGGTTACTAACAAACGGCGGTATGTATATAGAGTGAAGTCCATTACATTAGTTATAAACTATTTGACACACTTCTGTTCTTCTTTTACTACTAAATCATACATATACTGGTTGATATCAATAAATTTAGCATTTATTTCTTGACGTACTTGCTGCTGGATAGTGATTTTATTTTCTTTTTGGTTGATCACTTTTTGAATCCAATCCTGAATCTTTATTGTTTTTTGATTTTGCAAATTAGCCACTTTTGAAGCAGCAGCATTAGCCGGCATACCATAACGAATACCAAGATAATATGCAGGGACTCCAAGCAAAGCAGCTTCACGTGCCATACTATCTCCTGAAGATATCAATCCACAACTGTAATAGATTAAGGAATGTATATCCTCAAGCGGTTCTTGTAGCAATATCCAATTGTGGGGATACAGATCACGTTTATCTTTCTTTTCCAACGATAATAATACCGGTATATCTTTAGGGATTAAATCGGCAATTTGCAAAACACTATCCGCCGATTGACCTGCATAATTTACTGTTCCGACAGAAACTT
>JAQUTW010000002.1 GCA_028694215.1 Paludibacteraceae bacterium
GTTTTGTACGAGATTGTTCATTATATTTAATTATCTGATTAATAATCAAATATACGACTTTTTTGTCAAATGAACAATCTTTTTTTACTTTATTTTTTTACTTTTTCCTAAATGCACAACAGGTTATATCTGACGCTTTTTTGTTTATTTTTTTGCAATTATTCTACCTCAATCCATTTTGTTGTTTCCGGCAAACTGTAATTAAAACTACATCCTTTTTTTACGTAAATTGTGTCCAATGGATTTCCTAATGCTGTTACGCTTTTTAATTTTACATTACAACGAACATCCAATATTTTAATATTATTACTGTCACAGCTAAGTTCTTCCAGATTAACATTACTGCTTAAAACTAAAGACGTTAATTGGTTTTTCTCACATTTTATACGATAAATATTAGGATTAGTAGCTGTATTTAAAGTAGTTAATAGATTTTCTTCGCAATGTAAACGTTGTAAAGTTTGACAACCTGAAAGATTTAGTTGCGTAAGGTTATCGCCAGGGCAATAGAGCGTTTCTATTTTATCACTCTTGATGGTAATAACATGATTTTGAACTTGTGTGTATTTTTTCATGTAATTACCATAACTTGTACTATCTCCGTTTTCGGCATAGGTTACAGAACCGTCATTCCAGTCAATTCCACCATTGTTTAAGGTCAATCCAAGAAAAACATTCTGTTTGGAAGTGGACAAATAAACTGTCTGGCTTCCAACCGGTGGTTTGTCTGATTTGCATGAAAGGCAGATTATTGCCAGTAAACAACATAAACTAATTGAATTGATTGATTTCATAAGCTTTATAAATTATAAAATAAATAATTATTGAGGTTTTTAATTATTCATGGAAGCCAAAAATTCTGCGTTATTTTCGGTTAATTCCATATGCTGTTTTAAAAACTCCATAGCTTCTACAGATGTCATATCTGCAATATGGCGACGTAAAATCCACATTTTGTTTAATACCTCTTGAGGCAACAATAAGTCATCACGACGCGTACTCGAAGCTGTCAGATCTACTGCAGGGAATATACGTTTATTGGATAATTTTCTGTCTAATTGTAATTCCATATTGCCGGTACCTTTAAATTCTTCAAAAATGACATCGTCCATTTTTGAACCGGTATCGGTAAGGGCAGTGGCAATAATGGTAAGAGAACCTCCATTTTCAATGTTGCGTGCTGCACCAAAAAAACGTTTGGGCTTGTGTAAAGCATTGGCATCCACACCACCTGTCAGTACTTTACCGGATGCAGGTTGAAAGGTGTTGTATGCACGTGCCAAACGAGTTATTGAATCCAATAAAATAACTACATCGTGACCACATTCAACCAATCGTTTAGCCTTTTCGTGTACCATACTGGCAACTTTTACGTGGTGTTCTGCCGACTCGTCAAATGTAGATGCAATAACTTCTGCTTTAACGCTGCGTGCCATATCGGTAACCTCTTCAGGACGCTCGTCTATCAACAAAATAATCATATAAACTTCAGGGTGGTTGGCTAAAATGGCGTTGGCTATTTCTTTTAGCAATACGGTTTTACCTGTTTTGGGTTGAGCTACAATTAAACCACGTTGCCCTTTACCTATGGGTGCAAATAAATCCAAAATACGAACAGAAAGAGTGTCATTTTTGCCGGTGCAAAGAGTAAATTTCTCATCAGGAAAGAGTGGCGTTAAATGTTCAAACGGAATGCGGTCTCTTACAAGTTCAGGTGCATAACCGTTTATTTTTGTAACTCGTACTAATGGAAAATATTTTTCGCCTTCCTTTGGAGGACGAATATAACCTTCTACTGTATCACCTGTTTTTAATCCAAAAAGTTTTATTTGCGATTGTGAAACGTATATATCGTCAGGAGAAGATAAATAATTATAGTCACACGAACGTAAAAAACCATAGCCGTCTTGCATCATTTCCAAAGTGCCGACACCAATTAATATATTATCAAAATCATAAGGTCTTTCGTTGTGATTTAAAACGCTGTTTTTTCCATTTTGATTTTTTTGTGGTCGAGTCGCATCATTATTTGGAACAGAAGGAGTCTCTAATTCTTCTTTATTTACCTGATTAATAGGATTTTGTTTGATAGGTACTGTTCTTTTTGTTGTCGGTATCGTCTCTTCGTTGGTGGAGGAAATTATCGGGGTTGCATTATCTGAAATTTGGGGCTGTTTTTCTGTTTCTATTGTTTTTTCAGATACTTTCTTCTTTATTTGAACTTTTTCTTTTGGTGGCTGTTTGGCTTTTTGTGCCACAACTTTTGGTTTTGTGTTTTGTGGCGTTTGTTCTGTGGCTGTCGGAGCTTCTCCTTTTGATTGTGCTTCTTTGGTGATAGGTGTTCCCGATGATGAAATTAATACCGGACGGCTGATTCTTTCACGTTTACGTTGAGGCGTTTTTGCAGGCTGTGTTGACGACATAATTGCCTGTTGATCCAAAATGGCGTAAACGAGCTCATCGGAAGACAAGGTAGATGATTTGGGGACACCAATTTCTTTTGCAATCTCAATCAATTCTGATGAAGATTTGTCCCTTAGTTGTAGGATGTTGAACATGTAAAAATAATTTGTAGTTATTTCTAAACACGAATGTAAGTTGTTTGTTTAATTCGAATTTAGATAAAAAGATGTATAAATAATTGCAGAAAAAGATGGAATAGCCATCTGTTTAATAGAATTGTGGAACAAAGGTAATCTATTTTATTGAATGCTGCAATAGTTTTGAAAAAAGATTTTATTTATTTTGTTAAGAAAATAATTTTGTATTGCATGATTATTTCTTGTGACTTCTGGTAATTTTTTGTACATTTGCGAAATTGTTAATATGTGAATTTTACGAGGCTTATTGAGCTTTTTTTGGTGTTTTTATTTCATTTAATTTATTGAGAAAATGAAAGTTATGAAATTTGGTGGAACCTCTGTCGGTTCCGCTCAACGTATGAAAGAAGTAGCGCGTTTGGTCTGTAATGGGCAGAAAAATTTGATTGTGCTCTCTGCTATGTCAGGTACAACAAACCAATTAGTCGAAATTTCTGATTATTTGTATAAAAAAAATTCTATTGGTGCATTGGAAATCATCAATAAATTGGAATCTGATTATTATAAAGTTACGGAAGAACTTTATTCTATAGAAGATTTCAAACGGAAAGGACAAGATACAATAAAAGAGCATTTTGATTATATACGTACTTTTGCTAATAATATTTTTACGGTTTTTGAAGAAAAAATTATTCTTGCTCAAGGTGAATTAATTTCTACTGCTTTGTTTAATAACTATTTAGTGGAGCAAGGAGTTAAATCAGTTCTTTTGCCGGCTCTTGAATTTGTAAAAACAGACAAAAACGGAGAACCTGATACTTTTTTTATTCAAACAGAATTGGCAAAACAGTTGACCGCCAATGCTGATGCCGATCTGTGGATAACGCAAGGCTATATTTGTCGAAATTTTTATGGCGAAATAGATAATTTGCAACGTGGGGGCAGTGATTATACTGCGTCACTGCTTGGCGCGGCCGGCAAGATGGAGGAAATTCAAATTTGGACAGATATTGATGGCATTCATAATAATGATCCTCGTGTCGTAGATAACACGAAACCGGTAGCCAATCTGCATTTTGAAGAAGCTGCAGAGTTAGCCTATTTTGGTGCTAAAATATTGCATCCGACTTGTATTTTACCGGCTAAATTGGCAAATATTCCTGTTCGGTTACTGGATACTATGAAACCGGATGCTCCGGGAACTATTATCCAAAATGAATGTCGCTTGCATAAAATTGAAGCGGTGGCTGCAAAAGATAATATCATTGCCATAAAAATAAAATCCGGCAGAATGTTGTTGGCGTATGGTTTCTTGCGGAAAGTGTTTGAAATATTTGAATCTTATCAAACGCCTATAGATATGATTACAACATCTGAAGTGGGCGTTTCTGTAACTATCGATAATGCAAAACATTTAGATGAAATTGTTAATGACTTGAAGAAGTTTGGAACAGTTACACTTGATAAGAATATGGTAATTATCTGTGTTGTTGGAGATATGAATTTTGAAAATGTCGGCTTTCCAAGTAAAGTTGTAAATGCCCTCAAAGATATTCCCGTACGTATGATTTCTTATGGTGGCAGTAACTATAATATTTCATTTTTAGTAAAAGGGGAAGATAAAAGCAGAGCTTTAAAAGCATTAAGTAACGAGTTATTTCAATAAAAAATATGATAAAAGGTTTATTCCCGATAGATAAATTTAAAAGACTACGAACGCCATTTTATTATTATGATTGTGATGTTATTCGCAATACCATACAAGAAATAAAACACTGGTCTTCGTTTTCAAATTATCATATTCATTATGCTGTAAAAGCTAATGCGAATGAGCGTATTTTGGCCTGTTTGGCTAACTATGGATTTGGCGCAGATTGTGTGAGTGGAGGTGAAATAGAAGCGTCTATAAATGCCGGCTTTAAATCGTCCGAAATTGTATTTGCAGGTGTCGGGAAAGCTGATTGGGAAATAGAGTTGGCATTGAAAAATGATATTTCTTGTTTTAATGTAGAGTCTTTGCCTGAATTGGCAGTTATCAACAATTTGGCATGTAAGCATAATAAAATAGCATCTATTGCATTGCGTATCAATCCCGATGTAGATGCGCATACACATTCGTATATTACAACCGGATTAAAAGAAAATAAATTTGGATTTAATCTCTCAAAAATAGATGAAGCTGTTGATTTGATTAAAAAATCCTCAAATATCAAACTTATTGGTTTGCACTTTCATATTGGATCGCAAATAACCGATTTGACGGTATTTCAGCATCTTTGTATTCGTATCAATGATATTCAGGATTCGTTGGAGAAGCAAGGAATAGGAGTAGAGCATATTAATGTTGGTGGCGGGTTGGGTATTAATTATCAACATCCTAATCATATTCCAATTGCCGATTTCGAAGGTTATTTTAAAGTGTTTGGTTCATATTTGAATCTAAGACCAAATCAACAGCTACATTTTGAATTGGGACGTTCTATTGTAGCACAATGCGGATCGTTGATAACGAAAGTTTTATATGTTAAGCAGGGGGAAGTTAAACAATTTGCAATCGTAGATGCCGGTATGACAGATTTAATACGTCCTGCACTTTATAATGCCTACCATCATATTGAAAATATTTCATCAGATGGCAGCATAGAGGAATATGAGGTGGTTGGACCTATTTGTGAATCAAGTGATGTTTTTGGTAAAAGTGTTGCATTAAATCATACGGAAAGAGGCGATTTGCTTGCTATTCGTTCTACAGGAGCTTATGGTGAAACAATGGCTTCTCGTTATAATTTGCGGCAATTGCCGTCCTCGTTTTTTTCTGATGAAATTTAGAAATTTATGGTGAATGGAGATTTCTTTTTAATATGGTATAAATGGTTATTGGTAGCTGTTTTTATAGCAGCTTTTTCAGTACAACTGTTTTTCTATCTTTACTATTATACAGCTGTCATTCGTAGAAGCCGTTTGGTACAAAAAGGGAAGGTGGCTTTTACTGATGCACAACCTCCTGTGTCCATTATTGTTTGCGCAAAAAACGAGGTTGAAAATTTAGCTGAGTTTTTACCTTTAATATTGGAACAGGAATATCCTAAATATGAGGTAATTGTAATTAATGATGGCTCTACGGACGAAAGCGAATTTTTGCTAAATAAATTGCGACGTGATTATTCGCATTTATATGTAACATATATTCCTGAAGATGCTAAAATAATTAGTCGTAAAAAGTTAGGGGTAACCATAGGCATTAAAGCTGCACATTATGACACTTTGTTGTTTACAGATGCCGATTGTCGTCCATTAACTGCTTTTTGGATTGCAAATATGGTAAGAAATTTTGATCAGGAAACAGATTTTGTGCTTGGGTACGGTGCTTATTTGCGTGAAAAATCTTTTATTAGCAAACTTATTTCTTATGATACGTTATTTATTGCATTACAATATTTTGGTTTTGCATTTAGAGGCAAACCATATATGGGCGTAGGACGAAATTTAGCATACAAGAAAGAATTGTTTTATAGGTTGAAAGGTTTTGCCGGTATTCTCCATGTAGCTTCCGGCGATGATGATTTGTTGGTAAATGAAGCAGCAACTAAAAGCAATACCCGTATCGAAACGGAGGCTAAAAGTATAACACTTTCAGTACCCAAACGTTCTTTTTTTGATTGGATATCGCAAAAACAACGTCATTTAAGTGCATCGCAACTTTATACACATAAAAGTAAAGCATTATTAGGCATAGAACCTATATCCAGATGTATTTTTTATCTTACTTTTATTGTGTTGATGTTTTTATTACCCATGCAGTTTTTGTTGTGTTTAATCGCTTTATTTTTAGTTCGTTATATTGTACAATTGCTAATTGTTAATATCTCGGCTAAAAAATTAAAGGAGAGGCATTTCTTTCTGTCGCTTCCTTTCTTTGATATAATTCTTCCTTTGTTTACATTATATTGTATGACAATAGGGAAAATATTAAATAAAGAACAGAAAAATGCGTGGAAATGATATTTTTCTTTGATAAGCCAAAAAAAAATAGTACATTTGCCTTGTTTTTTGTTAATATAAAACAGCTTTAACAGATAAATATTTTTGCCTTATGGATCAAGATTTGAAAAATGTAGAACAACAAGTCGATAATGTGCAACAGATTGAAAAAAACGAAGTCGCTCCTGCTGGCACGCAGAAAAAAGAAGATACATTGGAAACAAATTTCAATGTATTAAATCGCCAAGAACTACTTGATAAAGCTAAAGAGTTGTTAAAAAGCGCGTCTGCCTTGTCAATAAAAGAGTCGATGGAAGCCATAAAACAATCTTTTTATAGAAAATTAAAGGCAGAAATCGGTACAATAGGAGAGGGAACTGAACTTATACCTGATGAATTAGAAATCCAATTTAAAGCTGTTTTGGCACAATATAAAGAAAAAAAAGCTGCAGAAAATAAAGTTCTTGATGCAGAAAAGGAAAAAAATTACGAACAAAAAAAGGCAGTATTGGAAAAATTAGATAAGTTAATAGCTTCCCCCGATGATTTATCAGAAACGCTTAATGCTTTTCATAAATTGCGTCAAGAGTGGAAACAGATAGCCCAAGTGCCTCAAGATAAAGTTAATGAACTATGGAAACTTTATAGCCAATATCAAGAAAAATTCTACGATCTTATTAAAATAAATAATGAATTACGCGATTATGATTTTAAGAAGAACTTGGAGTTAAAGACAAGTTTGTGCGAAAAAGCAGAGCGTTTGGCAGAAGAATCCGATGTGTTGAGCGCATCTAAAACATTACAGAAATTTCATGAAGATTGGCGCGAGATAGGTCCGGTTGCCAGAGAAGTACGCGAAGAGATTTGGCAGCGTTTTAAAAAAGCGTCGACCGTTATCAATAAAAAACATCAAGCATTGTTTGAACTTTCTCAAGAAGAGGAAGAAGCACTTGTTAAAATTAAAGAAGAAATTTGTGCTGAAATTGAAGGCTTAGATTTGACTTCTAAATCGCACAAAAAATGGGAAGACAGCACACAGATTATCATTGAATTACAGAAAAAATGGAAAGACACTGCTTCGGCTCCACGGAAAGTTGAGAAGAAATTATATAAACGTTTTCGTAATGCATGTGATGCTTTCTTTAAGGCTAAAAACGAGTTCTTCAAATCTATAAAAAAAGAATTTACTTCCAATTTGGAAAAGAAGAAAGCATTATGTGAATTGGCTGAATCTTTGAAAGATAGTACGGAATGGAAGGAAACGTCAGATAAGTTTATTGAAATACAAAAAGAATGGAAAACTATAGGTGCAACCAGCAAAAAGCAATCTGATGCAATTTGGCACCGTTTTATAGCTGCTTGTGATTATTTCTTTGATCAAAAAGATAAGAATCTTTCGGGGAAAAAGACAGAAGAACAAACTAATCTTAAGTCCAAGAAAGAGATTATTGCTAAAATAGAAGCATTTGAGAAGAGTGAGGACAGTGCTGCAGATTTAGCTGCATTGAAAGCACTATCGACAGAATTTAACGCAATTGGTCATGTGCCTTTTAAAGAAAAAGACAAATTGTTCAAAGCATTTAAAAAAGCGACCGACAAACAATTTGAAGCATTTCAGCAAATAAAAAATAGTGGAAAGAAAGTGACAGACGACCGGAAACGTCTTATGAAAGAATATACTCAATTACGCAGTGATATTGCCACTTATGAAAATAATATCGGATTTTTTGCCTCATCGAAAAAGGCTACTAATATGTTGGTGGAGATGAATAAAAAGATAGATATTTTGAAGGAAAAATTGGTAGATATAGAAAAGAAAATTCAAGCGTTAGATAATTCGGAAAATTAAGCCGTAAAATAGATACAAAAGAGGTGTAAGCATTATACCTCTTTTGTTTATTGAAGGCTATTTTAAATATATAACTTTAAAAACAAATAAAGGTATGAATTTATTACAGGAAAAGCTCGCTAAATACGATATTCCGCAGCAAATGAAAGCAAAAGGTGTTTATCCTTATTTTCGTGCCATATCCAGCGAACAGGATTGTGAAGTTGTTATTAATGGTAAAAAAGTATTGATGTTTGGCTCTAACAGCTATTTGGGCTTGACTAACCACCCAAAAATCAAAGAAGCAGCTATTGAAGCCGTTCGTAAATACGGAACAGGTTGTGCCGGTTCTCGATTCTTAAATGGGACATTGGATATTCATGAACAATTAGAACAACGTTTGGCAAAATTTGTTGGTAAAGATGAGGCAATTATCTTTTCCACAGGTTTTCAAGTAAATGTAGGAGTCGTTTCATGTTTGACAGGTCGTGAAGATTATATTATTTTGGATGAATCGGATCATGCTTCTATCATTGAAGGTCGTCGTTTGTCTTTTTCCAATAATTTGAAATTTAAACATAACGATATGTCATCATTGGAGAAGGTATTGAAATCTTGCGATCCAAACAAAGTAAAACTTATCGTTATTGATGGTGTATTTAGCATGGAAGGAGATGTTGCTCCTTTGAAAGAAATAACAGCCTTGGCAAAAAAATATAATGCCTCGGTAATGGTTGACGAAGCTCATGGATTAGGCGTGTTCGGTAAAAACGGAGAAGGCGTTTGTCACGCATTGGGTGTTACTAATGATGTTGATTTAATTATGGGAACCTTCAGTAAATCTTTCGCTTCGTTAGGCGGATTTATTGCCTGCAATTCAGTTATTGCCAATTATTTACGTCACAATGCACGTTCTTATATTTTTAGTGCAAGTGCAACGCCTGCAGCAATTGGTGCTGCCAATGCAGCCTTGGACATTATGCTGAGCGAACCTGAAAGAATAGAACATTTATGGGAAATAACCAACTATGCTTTAGATGGATTCAGAAATTTAGGTTGTGAAATAGGACCAACAACGACACCAATTATTCCACTTTATATTCGTGATAACGATAAAACTTTTGCCGTTACGCGTGCATTACTGAATGAAGGAATTTTTGTAAATCCTGTAGTTGCGCCGGCTGTCGCTCCACAAGATACTTTGATTCGTTTTTCATTAATGGCTACTCACACAAAAGAGCAAATTGACATTGCACTTGATAAAATAGAGAAAAGTTTTAAACAATTTGATATATTATAATTTGAATTAATTGCCTATGTCTGTTCATACTCCTGAAGATGTTCGTAAAGTTACTACACACCGATTGAGTGAAATGAAATGTCGTAACGAGAAAATCAGTATGCTTACGTCATACGATTATACTATGGCTTCCATTGTCGATCAAGCAGGTGTAGATGTTATTTTAGTAGGTGATTCTGCTTCTAATGTTATGGCCGGCAATGTGACGACTCTTCCTATTACATTAGATCAAATGATTTATCATGGTAAGTCAGTAGTTCGTGCAGTTCAACGTGCTTTGGTGGTTATTGATATGCCTTTTGGGACATATCAGACAAGCGATGTGGAAGCAGTTCAAAATGCCATAAAGGTAATGAAAATAACGCATGCTGATGCTTTAAAACTTGAGGGTGGCGTTGAAATTATTGATGCTGTAAAGAAAATTTTAGCAGCTGGTATTCCTATCATGGGACATCTTGGTCTAATGCCACAATCCATTAATAAATATGGCACTTATACTGTTCGTGCAAAAGAAGAAGACGAAGCAGAAAAACTAATGTCTGATGCTTTGTTGTTAGAAAAGGTTGGTTGTTTTGCACTCGTTTTAGAAAAAATTCCGGCAAGTTTAGCCCAAAAAGTTGCAGAAAAACTGACAATTCCTGTCATTGGCATAGGAGCAGGTGGGCATGTAGATGGTCAGGTATTGGTTTTACATGATATGTTAGGAATGTCGAAAGGTTTTTCTCCACGCTTTTTACGACGTTATGCCGATTTGAATGGTATTATGACAGAGGCTGTACAGCATTATGTGAGTGATGTCAAGCGTCAGGATTTTCCAAATGAGGAAGAGCAATATTGATTTATAAAAACTACATAAAAAAAACGCTTAAATATAATATTTAAGCGTTTTTTTGTAGCGGATCCGGGAATCGAACCCGGGTTTCAGCCGTGAGAGGGCCGCGTCCTAGGCCACTAGACTAAACCGCCTTAAAAAGTGGGGCAAAGGTAATAATTTATTTTTTTATAGCAAAGTTTTAGAGCTACAATATCAACATTTTTATGCCGTTAGGAACTATTTCTGCAGTAAATGGTCCTTGTCTGGGAATCATTAAGCCATCTTTTTCGGAGAAAACTTTTTCAGGTGATTCTATTGTTATTTTAGAACAAACAAACGTTTCAACAAAATTTAATTTTGTGATTTCTTCTTTAAAAAGATATTTTAAACCTTTGATAATTTGCAAAAAAGTTGGTTTTTTGATTACAGAAACATGAAATAATCCGTCCGTAGGGATGGCATCTGGAGTCTGTTTTAAACCTCCTCCGCTATAACAACCATTTCCGATGGCAATAGAAAAAATATGTTCAAAAATACGTTTTGAGTCATCATATACTTGCATTAATGTTGATTTATACATAAAAACGGACATCAAAATCGACAAAGAATAAGCCCACGCATTTCCTCCCAAAAATCGCTTATATTTATTGGTTAATTTAATTACTAAACCATCAAAACCAATGCCTGCCTGATTCACAAAATATTCAGTTTGTATCTCATTGTTTCTGATGTAAGAAATCTTTCCTAAATCTACAGGTTGTCGTTTTCTGATTAACAATTTACCGGATATAGCTTTATAATTGTCTTTGGTAATACCCCAAAAGCGTGCCCAATCATTTCCAGTTCCTAATGGAATTAGGGCAATGGTGATATCACTTTTATCAGGAATTTCAGCTTGGTAAATTCCATTAACAACTTCGTCTAAAGTGCCGTCTCCACCTACAATAAAAAAATGTTTGTAGCCATTGTCCACCATATTTTTAGCAATTTCTATGGCATGCCCTGGATAAGCTGTCAATTGTGCAGTAAATTTAATGTTAGCTTCTTTAAATAATGCGTAGACATGCGACCAATCTCTTCCTAAACGCTTTTTCCCTGAATGCGGATTGACAATTACACCCCACATTTCTTCTTTTATGTTTATCATATTTTATTGGTTTGTGATAATAATAATAAATCCAAAGTAACGATTGCCGCCATTGCTTCTACAACAGGTACAGCTCTTGGAATAACGCAAGGATCATGTCTGCCGTGAGCCTGTAGTTCTATTGCATGCATATTACTATCAACAGTTTTTTGAAGTTTTGAGATAGTAGGCGTTGCCTTAAAAACTACCCTGAAATAAATATCTTCTCCATTTGAAATGCCACCTTGTATGCCTCCTGAGAAATTAGTTGCTGTTCTGACTTTGTCGTTATGGCAAATAAACGCATCATTCATTTCCGACCCTTTTAAAGATACTTGTTCAAACCCGCTGCCAAAATCAAACCCTTTGGCGGCATTGATAGAGAGCATAGCTGCTGCTAATTGTGATTCATATTTATTATAGATAGGTTCACCAATTCCAGATGGCACTCCTTTTATTACACAAGAAACTATACCACCAATAGAATCTCCTTCTGCGTTGATATGTTTTATGTAATTAGCCATTTGTTCAGCCGTTGCATTATCTGGACAATGTACGTCATTAGTATAAATATTCGATAAATCAACACTATTGCTTGTTAAGCGTATGGAGCCAATTTGTGAGGTATAAGCGTAAATTGCAATATTTTTTTGTGCCAAAATGAGTTTGGCAACAGCACCAACCACAACTCTGACAGCTGTTTCACGTGCCGAAGATCTTCCTCCTCCACGATAATCACGTATGCCATATTTTTGTTGATAAGTAAAATCGGCATGCGATGGTCGAAAGCAATTTTTTAATGCCACATAATCCTGTGATGCTGCTTGGTTGTTATGAATAATAAAAGCTAAAGGAGCTCCGGTCGTTTTATTATCAAAAATGCCGGATAAAAATTCGACAGAATCAGATTCTTGACGTGGCGTTGTTAATAATGATTGTCCCGGACGACGTTTGTTCATTTCGTTTTGAATGAAATCGTAATCTAAACTAACGTTGGAAGGACATCCGTCTATCACCCCACCGATAGCTGTACCGTGTGATTCACCAAACGATGTGAATCTAAAAATGGTTCCAAATGTATTCGACATAATTTATAACTTAATTTCCAATAACGATTGATAAAACATTAATGACAGCAGCCACAACTACAATCATTGTCTTCGCAATTACTATCGCAGCAGGAACAGGAATGGCTCATGGCTTTTAAGTCTTCGTCTGTAGGTTGTTTTACTTCTATTATTGTACCTGTGAATGTTAATTCTTCGCCTGCCAAAGGGTGATTAAAGTCTACTTGTATGCAGGAATCTTTTATTTCCACAACTTCGGCATTTATATGGTTGCCTTCTGCATCAATTAAAGGGACAATAGCTCCGACATATACGTGTTTCTCGTTGATTGCACCATTCTCTTCAAAAATAGTACGCGGCAAATCAACTAAATTCTCTTCATCATAATTTCCATACGCCTCGTCGGGAGAGAGGGTAAAATGAAAAGTTTCACCGGCTGAGAGGTTTAATAAGTTTTCTTCAAATTTTGGGAGCATCATACCTGTTCCACAAAAAAAGCGTAAAGGCTCTTGTTCGGTAGTTTCTTCCATTAATTCCAATTCGCCATCATCGTTTTTTACATACAATTTGTATTGTAATGTAACCAATTTGTTTTCAGAGATTTTCATTTTTTTGTTAATTTGTTATGTTAATAATAATTATATCACTAAAAGTTTAGAACCAGTTTATATCACTACTGGAATCGCTTCGTTTTTCATATTTTAAATCTTTCAGCATTGAGGCATTTACTCCAATAGTAACCATATAAGATTTATATAGGCCAAAAGGATTGACAGATGCCGAAAGCGTCCAGCAGTGTAAATCACGCGTAATAGATAAGGTGGTTTGAGTAATTTGTTTAAGGGTAAAATCATAAGACCCAGAAAAACTAATTTTCCATTTTTTTGTTGGGTTTACAAAGCCATTAAAACTTAAATTATGCGTAAATCCACGCTTATATTCCATTTCGTCATAATCAAATTCATTGGTAACTCCCCATCGAAGCGAATAATTAAATGAAAAACTCCATGGAATTTCCAATTTTTCAAAGCCGTCTTCTTCCGTTACACTTTCGTGTTTGTGCTGATCTTGTTCGTTGTGGCTATGACCTCCCTCTGCTTCCGACTGGGGATTCATATTGTCTTTTTCGTGTTCTTCTGTAGAATTTTCCTGCCCTTTTTTCTTGTCTTTCTTTTTAAAAGTATCATTATTAAAAGTGTATTGAAAAGATGTACTTGTGCCTAAAAAACGGGGGAATTTCCCATTGTTCCAACGTAATTTATTGATGCGCACAGGAGTACCATAATCATTGAGTCCATACATATATGGATCAAATTCGCCACGCAAATTTAATGAAAAATCTTTAGTAATTTTAATACGTAAATTAGTTGTGAAATTTGCCCAACGCATCGAATCTGCTGCGAAATTATAACCGCCACCAATGGAGAAGTTATCAATAAGACTAATTTTTTTATAAGCATCGGTAATGGTGGAATCAGATGTATCGCGTACTTTCATTTCTAAATTATTGGCCAGCATAAAACTTAATGTTCCTGACATCCCCTGACTTGGCACTCCAAATATGCCATGTGAATAAGGAGAGTAGGTCACGGTTTCGTAACGTACCTTGTTGGCATTATTTTTGTCAATGATGGCTTTATCATAGCTGGAATAGAAACCCCATAAATCCGTTCCAAAATCAGGATGATAATTAAAGGAAATAGAAGGAGTAAAGACGTGCCGAATTCTATCTACTTTATCTCCAAAAATTTTACGAATAGGAATATAATAACCATATATTTTAGTTTGCAAACTTAAGCTGAAGTTAAAATCATACACCCGATAAAATCCATTGGTCGTATCCCTTACTTCTTGCTGAGTTGGTGTATCCCATGCTTTATTGATACGATTAAAATACCATCGCTCATGATAATTGATAGAAGGCGAGATGTTTAAATATTTAAACAGGTTAAAAGAGGCAGATATGGGTAAATTATGGTCTATACCGTTTTTCCAATCTTTTGTAAACGAAGATTGAAATAACTTCGATTCCTTTGTATCAATACTATTGTTGAACGTCATGGTGTATGATAATGCTATTTTTTCATAAAAGCGCTCTTTGCCAACAGCTTTTTTTCTTTTAAAAGGGTAGAGGCGACTCATAGAAACTCTAAGATTAGGTAATGATATACTGATTGTTGAATCTTGCGTACGCTGACTAACCAATGCGTTGAGTGAAATGCTCCATGGACTTTCAGGAAATCGTTGTGTGTAATTTATGCTTGAACTTGTTATGTTTTTTGATTGTTCGGTCGGGTTATAATAATTATTGATATTACTTTGGTTATAACCGCTTGTGGCAAAATCTACCGATGCAGACAAAGAACTGTATTGACTTGCTTTAGCATCTTGTTGATGAGTCCAACTGATTTTGAAATTTTTGCTTTTTGAATAATCCGGCATATCTTTTTCCCCCTTAACATCTTGGCGGTAGTTAATATTAAAACGTCCATTAAATTTGTAACGTTTTTTGTAATTGCTTGCCAAATTGATGCCCCATGTCCCTTTAGTATAAAGTTCGCCTGTTAGTTCCAAGTCAAAATAATCATTAATTGCAAAATAATATCCTCCATCTTTCAAGAAAAATCCACGTTCCATTTCATCGCCATACGAAGGCATGATTAATCCTGAAGAATATTGACTTGTAAAAGGGAAAAAACCGAATGGAATGGCTAATGGCAATGGTACATCTTCAACAACCAAATACGCAGGACCTGCTGCAATGTAATGTCCGGGTTGTACTTTCGCTTTTGTTAATTGCAAATAGAAATGAGGGTGATCATGATTATCGCAAGTGGTATATTTACCACCTTGCATACACATTTCATCATCACTCATCTTCTTTGTTTTATCACTAACAATATAACCTTCGCCCTGCTGAGTAACGCCACCCTTTATGTAGCCCTTTCGTGAACTAAAATTATAACTTAATGCTTTGGCATTATATTCGTCGTTGCCATCTTTAAATATTGGAGTCCCAAAATCATTACCCAACGAATCTTTTATGCCGGTTGCATGAACCACACTACTGTCCATCACCATGTGAATACGTTCAGCTTGTAATTCGATTGGCTTTTCTTGTTTGTAAACAATATTACCACTGCCATACATATAACAAATTCCATTTTCAGTAAATACAATAGAGTCGTTGGCATGATAATCAATAGGAGCATCTATGGAATTTTTTGAGGTCGTTGGTTGTATAGGAAGCACAACAGAGTCCGTTGTTTGTGTTGCAACAGAGTCTAAAACCACTTGCCCAATCACTTTTGCGATAGGGAAACAAAGTAAACACAAGGTTAATATTCTTAATAACCTATTGTTTATCAAGTTTTTATAAGTTTCATTTTACGTAGATACACATTCTATCAAAAATTATGCGAATTTAATCAAATATACTAAGAAAACGGTCAAGCTCTTTGTTTTTTATGTATTTTTAGTACAAAATTTTTTTTTTCGTTGTAAAGCCAATAAAAAATCACTAATTTTGCAGATTTAAAAAATGATTTTATTAAAATGAGGCGTGGTATTGTTTTTATGTTAATGTGTGCTGTTTCCGTTTTATTAATAGCATCACCAAATCATTTTACGGTAGTTATAGATCCGGGGCACGGTGGAAAAGATCCGGGCGCGTTAGGTAATAATGGACGTGAAAAAGATATTAATTTGAAAGTATCTCTTGCGTTAGGAGATTTAATTACGCAAAGATTTTCGGATGTAAAAGTCGTTTATACGCGTACTACCGATAATTATGTTACACTTCAAGAGAGAGCTAAATTGGCCAATAAGGAAAATGGTGATATTTTTATCTGTATTCACACCAATGCCTCTCGTTCTTCATCTGCTATGGGTGCAGAAACTTACGTATTGGGGTTAGCTAAATCGGATGCAAATTTTGAAGTTGCTAAACGTGAAAACTCGGTAATTTTATTGGAAGAAGGCTATAAAGAAACATATCAGGGTTTTGATCCTACATCTCCTGAATCCTATATAATGTTTGAATTTATGCAGGCTACTTTTTTTGACCAAAGTGTTTTAGTAGCCGATTGTGTTCAAAAGGAATTGACACAACTTAAGCGCCAAGATAGAGGTGTCCGTCAGGAAATTTTTTGGGTATTACACCAAACAAAAATGCCAAGTGTATTAATTGAGCTGGGGTTTATCTCCAACAAAGAAGAGGAGAAATTCTTGCTTTCATCTGAAGGACAAGAAACAATGGCAAAAGCTATTTGCAATGCTTTTGAACGCTATAAACATGAGTATGATAAACGAACATTTTCTCAGCAAAAACAGATAACCACTCAGGTAAAAGATACGGATATACTCAAATACAATCAACCTGTAACCTCATCAGATTCTGAAAAAAATGTCGCTCAAGAACCTAAAGTCGTTTATAAAGTACAAATTTTTTCGACTTCTAAAATTTTAAAAGATTCGGATTCGGCATTTAAAGGATGGAAAGAGTGTGACTTCTATAAAGAAAATGGGCTTGTAAAATATACCTATGGGGAAACGTCTAATTATGATACTATCATTTCCATTAAAAACAAATTAAAAAAAGATTTTAAAGATGCATTTATTATTGCATTTTATAATGGGAAAAAAATAACGGTATCAGAGGCAAAAAAACTACAACAAACAAATTAATAAAAATATGAAGAAAATATTCACGCAAGAAGTAAAAATCGGTATAGCATTTATTGTAGCTATCGTTATGGCATATATTGGCATTAATTATCTGAAAGGTATTAATATTTTTACGCCGACAAATCATTATTATGCCACATTTGATAATGTAGGAGGATTACTGGTGTCTAATTCGGTTTATGTAAAAGGCTATAAGGTTGGTCAGGTGAGAGATATACAATATGATTTTACAAAAGAAAATTCATTTGTTGTAGAACTGACAGTAGAAGATAATCTCAAGTTGCCTAAAGGAACAATTGTTCGTTTATATGACGAAAGCATAATGGGAGGGAAGGCATTAGAATTAGTATATAGCGAAGACTTTTCTAATTTTCACATAACAGGAGACACACTTATTTCCGAAAAGCAAATCGGGTTAATGGGAATGTTGGGAGATTTGGCTCCAAAATTGGAAGGAACCATTAATCATGTTGATTCACTTATTGTTTCTGTGGATAACCTTGCACGTTCTCAGGAAATAAAAAATAGCTTGAAATCCTTTGAGTCCACCATGGCAGATTTAACAGTAAGTTCGGCTAAACTTAAGGTAATGATGAATCATCAAGTACCTACTATTCTCGAAAATGTAAATCAAGTCAGTGGAAACTTGAAAAAAGTCAGTGCAGATCTAAAACAAATGGATTTAGTAAATTTATATGCCCGCATTGATAAAACGATTGCAAATTTGCAGATTTTTTCGGATAATCTTAATCAAAAAGATGGAACATTGGGAATGTTGATGCACGACAAAGAATTATATAAAAATTTGACAGACGTATCATCTAATGCCAATTTACTTTTGCTTGATTTAAAAGAGAATCCCAAGCGTTATGTTCATTTCTCATTGTGGGGACCAAAAGAAAAAAAGGAGACTAAAAAAGAGCAGAAATAGGACAATATTTTGCCTATATCAAACAAGCTTTTCTCTTTGTCTATTTAGAAATATTCTAAATAAAAAAAAAGAAAATTATTATGAGGGTGCTAAAACTTAAGATCAGAATGAACTTTGTATTAAGTTGTTTGGCTTAAAAAAAGAATAAAGCCCACTTTTTAAAAACAAATTGTTAAACTCTTCAAAATGAGTTGATTTCTATTTCGTTAAAGTGTAATATGTTAATTTTAAGCTATTTACGATAACTATTTGAAAACGAAAGAGGTATAAAAAAGAATAATTCTCAAAGCAAAAAAACGATTTTTTTTATCCCAAAATTATGCCGAATTTTGTGTCGAGGAAGAATCCCTCTTTAGGGATTATTGTTTTACTTTTTTATTATTAGAGATGGCAGACGTTAATGTTTTGTGGGACAATTGTCTAAAAGTAATTAAGGATAATGTGTCAGAGGAAGCTTATAAGACTTGGTTTAAACCTGTTGTTCCGTTGAAATATGAAAATAACGAGTTTATAGTTGAAGTTCCCAGTATGTTCTTTTATGAATATATTGAAGAAAAATTTGCAGAGTTGTTGCGTTTAACCATTTCCAGAGAAGTAGGTGAAAATACTCGTTTGTTATATCGTATTCTTGTTGATAGATCGTCACAGGCAACAACTGACGTTCCTGCTGCCGTTGTCAATAACCATGAAAAACCATCTCAGACTATTTTAAATGTTATAGAGTCTTCTCCTTTTAAAAAAGTTATTCGGCAAGATGTTGATCCACAATTAAACACCAGTTACAATTTTAATACTTTTGTAGAAGGTAATAGTAATAAATTGGCTCGTACTGCGGGAATCAGTATAGCTAATGAACCCGGAAAAACTATTTTTAATCCTTTGTTTCTGTATGGATGTTCCGGCGTGGGAAAAACCCACTTGGTTAATGCTATTGGAGTAATGGCTAAACAACTGAATCCGGATAAGCGTGTACTTTATGTTACAGCAAATCTGTTTAAAATACAATATACGGATTCTGTTCGCAATAATACCCAGAATGATTTTTTGAGTTTTTATCAAAGTATTGATGTTTTGATTATTGATGATATTCAGGAATTTATGACGACCGGAGTTCAAAACACGTTTTTTCATATATTTAATCACCTTCATCAAATGGGGAAACAACTCATATTAACTTCTGATAGAGCTCCCGGAATGTTGGCAGGTATGGAAGAACGTCTTTTAACCCGATTTAAATGGGGTTTGACAGCTGAAATAGAAAAGCCTGATTTTGAATTGCGTAAGGCTATTTTAAAACAAAAAATTTATAAAGACGGTTTGGATATATCGGAAGATGTTATCGACTATATTGCTGAAAATGTATCAGATAATATACGAAACTTGGAAGGCGTACTTATCTCTTTGTTGGCGCACGCTACATTAACCGATACCAATATAGACGTAAAATTAGCACAATCGGTAATTGGTACCGTTGTTTCTGCTGTACCTAACAAGGTGGTTTCAGTAGAAAAAATAAGAGATGTGGTATGTGAATATTATGCCATATCTACAGACAAATTAATGTCTTCTTCCAGAAAACGAGAAATATCAACAGCTCGTCAGGTTGCCATGTATTTATCTAAACAATATACAAAGAATTCATTGTCATCTATTGGAAAAATAATAGGAAATCGTAATCATGCGACTGTTTTACATGCGTGTAGCGTTGTAAACGATTTGATAGATACAGATAAAAATATCCGTTTTGATTTACAGGAATTGGAAGACAAGTTGAAAAGTTAAGAAAATATCGTAAAAAATAAGTTTATTACTTTTTTTAAGCAGGATTTCCTGCTTTTTTTCGTATATGTGTTGATAATAACAAAAAAATGAGTATTTTTGAAGCATAAAAAAAATAACAACTATGGTATATAAGTTTGTATTACTTTCAGATGAAGTGGATAACTTTTTTAGAGAGATAGAAATTGATTCGGAAGCAACTTTTTTTGATTTTCATGAGATTATATTAGATTCAGTAGGTTATGCTAAGAATCAAATAACATCATTTTTCCTGTGTTCTGACAATTGGGACAAAAAAGAGGAAATAACGTTGTTTGAAATGGATGCAAGTTCAGAGTTTGATAGTTTTGTTATGGATAAAACTCAATTAGACGAATTTATTACTGATGAGGGGCAACGCTTGTTGTATGTGTTTGATAACATTACAGAGCGTGCATTTTTTATTGAATTGAAAGAGATTATTTTATCGCGTCGGATGGATAAACCTTTGTGTACAGTAAAAAAAGGAAAAGCTCCTGTGCAAATGTTGGATATTGATGATTTTGCCGTTAATAATGTTGCTAAAAATGATTTTGACACCGACTTTTATGGCGATGAAAACTTCAATGAAGATGAACTAAATGAAGATGGTTTTGGCGATGTTAATTTTGATGATTTGGGACACGAAATATAAATCTGAATGTCCACACTGATTGTTTTAATTGGTCCTACCGGCGTTGGGAAGACAGAATTAAGTTTACAGTTGGCAAAAGAATATGCCAGCCCAATTTTTTCTTGTGATTCCCGTCAAATATATAAAGAACTGAAAATTGGAACGGCAAAACCTTCTGATGAACAGTTAGCCATCGTAAAACATTATTTTATAGGTTCTAAATCTATTGAAGAATATTATAGTGCCGGACAATATGAATTAGACGCTATTCCGCTTTTGGAAAACGAATTCAAATCTCATAATGTTTTACTGCTTGTAGGTGGTTCTATGCTGTATGTTGATGCCATATGCAAAGGAATTGATGATATACCGACCGTCGATGCAGAATTGAGGACAGAATTACAACAATATTACATTGAACATGGAATAGAGGCACTTCGAAGGCGATTGTATTTATTGGATAAAGAACATTATAAACAAGTGGATTTAAATAATGCCAAACGCATTCTGCATGCTATTGAAATTTGCACAATGACAGGCAAAACATTTACGGAATTACGAACCAATCCACATAAAACACGTTCTTTTAATATTTTAAAAATTGGGTTGGAACGTCCACGTGAAGAATTGTATGAAAGAATAAATCAACGCGTTTTGCAAATGATGAATGATGGTTTAGAGGAAGAAGTTCGTAACTTATATACACAACGTGAACTGAATGCTTTGAATACTGTTGGTTATAAAGAATTATTCAATTATTTTGAAGGTAAATGGAGCAGGGAATTTGCTATTAATATGATACAACAGAATACACGACGCTATGCAAAAAAACAACTTACATGGTTTAAACGTGATGATGCTATAAATTGGTTTCACCCTGATAACAAAGAAAATATTATGAGATTTGTGCGTATGCACATAGCATAAAATTGAATAGTAATTATGTTTAATATAATTATAACCGGCATTATTATTGGATTATTTGTGTCAGTCCCTGTAGGACCGCTGGGGATTTTATGTATTCAGCGGACGCTCAATCGGGGACGCGCACATGGAATAATTACCGGACTTGGTGCAACAACGTCCGATTTAATTTATGCTATGTTGGTGGGGTTCAGTATGAGTATTATCATCAATTTTATAGAAGCTTACCAACTATTAATTCAAATCATTGGAAGTGTGATTATTTGCGGTTTTGGCATTCATGTATTTCGCAGCAATCCCTCTAAACAATTAGCTTCTTCTGCGAAGAAGAAATCAAAAGGTGATTATTTTAGCGATTATTTTTCTGCTTTTGCTTTATGCTTTAGTAACCCATTGATTATATTTCTATTTATAGGATTGTTTGCCCAATTTCATTTTTTTTCTCCTGAACAAAATTTCTACGAAGATTTTATTGGACTAATTTCTATTCTTTTGGGGGCATTTTTGTGGTGGGCTTTTCTAACGCTGATTGTCAGCAAATTCCGCAATCAGTTTAATATGCGTGGTTTATGGATACTGAATAAAATAACTGGTTCTATTCTTATTGTCTTAGGGGCAGGTGGGGTTCTTTTCTCAATTTTTGATTCTTTTTTATAGAGTCTTCTTAACCTATTTTATTTCTTGGGTGCTTCAGAATTTCTTGTTGAAGATGTTTCATGTTTATATGTGTATATATTTCTGTTGTAAGAATGCTCTCATGACCTAATAATTGTTGCACAGCTCTCAAGTTGGCTCCACCTTCCAACATGTGAGTAGCAAAAGAATGTCGAAAAGTATGAGGACTGATATCTTTTTGAATATTAGCCAATTGTGCAAGTTCTTTTACAATAGTAAAAATCATTACACGCGTTAATGGCCTGCCATAATGATTTACAAATAATACATCTTCTGCCTCTTTTTTTATGTCTATTGAATTTCTATCTATTCTCCACAACTGAATAGCTCGTAATGACGCATCCGACATTGGCACAAGACGTTGTTTGCTGCCTTTTCCTTCTACTTTCATATATTTTTCATTGAAAAAGATATTTGAGATTTTCAGATTTATCAATTCAGAAACACGCAAACCGGAACCATAGAGAGTTTCAATAATTGCAACATTTCGATGCCCTTGAGGTTTAGATAAATCGACAGCTGCTATAATGGCTTCAATCTCCTGAATCGACAAAACATCCGGCAAATAAACAGAACTTTTAGGCGCTTCCAAAAGTTCTGTTGGATCAATAGCTATTTGATTGTCGTAAAGTAGAAATTTATAAAAAGAGCGTATTCCTGAAATAATTCGAGCTTGCGAACGCGGTTTAATTCCCATATTCGCAAGCTCAATTAAAAAATCTTGTAAATGCTCGATTGTTACGTTTTTAAAGTCAATATGAGCATCGTTTAAATAGTTTAAAAGAATAGTAACATCTCGTATATAAGCTTCTATCGTATTATTTGATAAAGATTTTTCGAGGAGTAAATATGCTTTATATCTTTCAATACACGATGCCACAATCCTGTAAAATTATTTATTGACACGAAAACGTTCGTTACCATTCTTCAAGAAATCTACAATTTGGTTAGCTGCTGCCAATCCTGCATTTAGGTTAGCTTCAGCTGTTTGAGCACCCATTTTTTTAGCAGTAGCAAAAATACGGTTACCAAATTTTTCTTTTAAAACAGCAACAGAATCGGGAGCAATATCTGTAATATATTTAAAATCAGAACGTTCTTCTAATATTTTTGCCAAATCTTCTTCGTCAATTACTTCTTTGCGCGCTGTATTAACCAAACATGCTCCTTGCGGCATTTGGCTTAACAATTTGTAATTGATGGATTTCTTTGTTTGTTCGTTGGCAGGAATATGCAAAGAAACATAATTGGATGATTTGTACAACTCATTTAAATCGCCAACCGGCGTTACACCTTCTTCTTTCATTTTTTCTGCGGATACAAAAGGATCAAAAGCCAAAACATTCATGCCAAAACTTTTAGCCAAATTGGCTACCAAGCGTCCAACGTTTCCATAGGCTTGAATTCCAAGTGTTTTCCCTTTTAATTCTGTACCTGTTCCGGGAGTAAATTGGTTACGTGCCATATACACCATCATACCAAGAGATAATTCTGCAACGGCGTTTGAGTTCTGACCGGGAGTGTTCATGGCGACAATGCCACGTGCTGAACATGCTTCCAAATCCAAATTATCAAATCCGGCACCGGCTCTGACTACTATTTTTAATTGTTTAGCGTGTGCAATAACCTCTTTCGTGACTTTATCGGAACGAACAATCAATGCATCTGCATCGGTTACTGCATCATACAATTTCTGAGGGTCGCTTTCTTTTTCAAGTAAAGCCATTTCGTAGTTCTCTTTCTCAAGAATTTTACGAATGCCATCAACTGCGGCTTTTGCAAAAGGTTTTTCTGTTGCTACTAATACTTTCATTGTTAATTTCTTTTAAATCGTTTATAAATAGGTTCTGTTGGTTTGTAATCTTCGTTATCCCACAATGTACTGGTAATCATTAAATCGGCACTATAACGATTACAAGCAATAGGCACATTATGTACTCTGCATTGACGTAATAACATTTGAATGTCTGCTTCGTGAGGTTGCGGATTAAGGTCGTCAATTAAAAATACGGCTAAATCAATTTGTTTTCTAACAACTAATGCCGCAATTTCGGCATCTCCACCAAATGGTCCCGAATTCATACACTCTATATCGGCATTTATGCCTTTGTCTTCAAATGCTTGCTTTATTAAACTGCCTGTAGTTCCTGTACATACAATTTTATGCTGTGAAAGCATTTCGGCATTGTACACTGCCCAATCCACCATATCCGCTTTGCGCTGATCGTGAGCAACAAGAGCAATTGTCAATCTTTTTTTCATAATTTCTTTTTTTTGATTAATAATTTATTTGGGTTTTTGTTGTGCTTTTTTGAGTGCCTGATAGTAGCGACGAGAATTTTGTTGATGTTGCGACAACGTTGATGCAAAATTATGTTCCCCGTTCAATGTTTCTTTGGCACACATATATAAATAATTACTTTTTTGATAATTCAGTACGGCATCAATACTTTCTATAGACGGCATTCGTATAGGTCCCGGAGGTAACCCCTTATATTTATAGGTATTATAAGGTGAGTCAATTTTAGTGTGTTCTTCCAGTATTCGTGTCAGTGAGAAGTCGCCGGAAGCAAATTTTGCAGTAGGGCAGGCCTGTAACGGCATTCCTATTTTAAGTCGATTAAGATATAAACCTGCAATAATAGGTTTATCTTTTTTTATGTTTGTTTCTTCTTCCACAATAGAAGCTAACGTGGAAACTTCCATTGGCGTTAAACCTATGACTTTTGCCTTGGCTCTTCTATTTTCATTCCAAAAATGGTTATATTCTGAATATATTCTGTCGAAGAATCTTTTTGCAGGAATATTCCAATATAATTCATAGGTATTAGGAATAAAAAGCCCGATAACAGTATATGTATCAACATTATACGTGCCTAAAAAAGCCGTATCGCACAGCAGTTTCATTATTTCCATGGAGTCCAACATTAATTGATTGCTAATGCTTGAAGCTAATCTTGTTTTCGTCCGTATGTTATTGATAGTAAATCGTACCGGTTTTTGCAACCCCGATGCCAAAATAGAAATAAGTTTTTTATTACTCATTCCATCTTGAATTTCGTAGCAACCTGTATGATTAACCGTATAATTTTTTCTTTTTGCCCAATTTTTAAAAGAAGTACTGTTTCTTATCCATTTCCCTTCTTCCATTTGCATAATAATGTCGTCAATGGTAGTTGTGTCTGCAATATAAAGTAAAGCTTTTTGATTGGCAGGAACAGAAAAGTTGGGCGCTATGAAAGCGTAATATTGTATTCCGATTGTGACAAGTGCCACAAATGAAAAGCATAAAAGACTGATTAATAGTTTTTTTGTATTATTTCCAAAATTTAATTTGGCACACATATTTCATCTTTTTTCAGTTGGTAAAGATACATATAAGTTTTTTGAAATAAATCTTTTTTTTATTTTTAATTGTAAGAAAATTAATGTATCTTTGCAACGCTTTTAGCGGAAAGGAAGTTTGGGTGAGTGGCTGAAACCACCAGTTTGCTAAACTGACGTACGGGTTTCCGTACCGGGGGTTCGAATCCCCCAGCTTCCGCAAAACGACATAAGTTAATAAAAATCAGCCTTTTACACACATAAAAGGCTGATTTTTTACAAAATTCTGCCACAGATTTGCCACAAGAATCATTACTTTTATATTTTTTTGTATCGTTGGCAGTAATTGTATTTAGGTTTACTGTATGTGGTACTAAGGAAAAGCGTGCGGATATTTTCGTCGCTTTTTCCTTTCTTTATTACTGCATTGTTGATATTGGCTGGTTTTTACAGACTATCTTTGCTGAAAACGCGTTTTGTTGATACTGAATATAGTTTTGAAAAATTGGTAATGTACATATTACCAACAAAAAAAGCACTTTAAAAAGTGCTTTTTTTGTTGTCGGGGTGACAGGACTCGAACCTGCGACCGCCTGGTCCCAAACCAGGAACGCTACCAACTGCGCTACGCCCCGATGCGTTTCAAAAACGTCTGCAAAAGTATATTTTTTTATTGGAACTGCCAAATAAAAGAAGAAAAACTATTTGAAATTTTGTTTCTATTGTTTCAATTGGTTTTCTCTGTCAATAACTTAACTAATTTGGGAAGTCCGATAACAGAATTTTCTTTGATATGGACAACTTTATTGCGAATGCCGGAAATAGCCGGTTCGCCGGGATCTACGACATAAACAGGCACGTCAGGTTTAATATTGTAGATAAGAGAAGCCGCAGGATAAACCGCTAATGAAGTGCCCACAACAACAAAAATTTCGGCTGTTTTGGCAATTTCAATAGCTTTATCAAAATAAGGCACAGCTTCGCCAAAGAACACAATATAAGGGCGCAGCAAAGAACCATCGGGATGACGTGCATCAAGCGACTGCTCCCAACCTTCAATCGGCACAGTGGCTAAATCATCATTGTTGCTGCGTAGTTTGGTAATTTCGCCATGCAAGTGTAAAATATGCTTAGAACCTGCCCTTTCGTGCAAATTGTCAATATTTTGGGTAATGACCTGTACATCAAAATAGTTTTCCATATTCTTTATGGCTAAATGTCCTGCATTGGGAGATTTGGATAAAATTTCTTTACGACGTTCATTATAAAATTCAATTACCTTTTTGCGGTTACGAATCAAAGCTTCCGGCGTGCAAACCTCTTCAATACGGTAATTTGCCCATAACCCGTCACTGTCTCTAAATGTGGCAATACCACTATCGGCAGAAACTCCTGCACCGGTAAAAACAACCAATCGTTTCATGATTATAAAATGTAATGTATGCAAAAGTACGATTTTTTTATTGTTTTAGACCGTATTAATAATGTATATTTTACTTGTTGATAAAAATCAAAAAATATGTTTTTCTATTCCAAAATAGAGTTGTATCTTTGTGAATATTTTCAAAAAAGCGTTTAATGGAACAGTTTTATTCCCGCCATATAGGCATAACTCCCGAAGATACTACGAAAATGTTGGAAACCATAGGAGTCGCTTCGTTAGACGATTTAATACGGCAAACCATTCCCAATAATATTTTACGTTCCAATGCAATGAACCTGCCTCAGGCAATGAGCGAATGGAATTTCTTGAATCATATTCATAAGCTGGCATGTAAAAATGAGCTTTTCGATAATTATATCGGATTAGGTTATTACGGAACGGCAACTCCTTCTGTTATTGTGCGTAACGTATTTGAAAATCCCGTTTGGTACACATCATACACACCTTATCAGGCAGAAATTTCACAAGGACGTTTAGAAGCATTATTTAACTTTCAGACTGTAATTTGCGATTTAACAGCCATGCCGTTGGCAAACTGCTCTTTGTTAGATGAGGCCACTGCTGCTGCCGAAGCCATGACTATGATGTTTCGTTTAAGAAACAGAGAACAACAAAAACAAGGCGTTACTACATTATTGATCGACAAAAATATTTTTCCACAAACATTATCGGTTTTAAAAAACAGAGCATTATCGCAAGATATTGATTTGCTGGTAACGGACATAACAACTTTTCAATTTGATGTGCCGGTTTTCGGAGCAATTGTACAATATCCGGACGAACGAGGCTTAATTTGTGATTATTCTGCTTTTTGTACTCAATGCCACGACAAAGGTGCAAAATTGACAGCCATCGCCGATTTAATGAGCTTAATATTGTTAATTCCACCGGGAGAATGGAATGCAGATATTGTTGTGGGAACAACACAGCGTTTTGGTTTACCTATGGGTTATGGCGGACCTTCTGCTGCTTATATGGCTACTCGTGAAGAATTTAAACGTGATATTCCTGGTCGCATTGTCGGTTTGTCACAAGATTCAGCCGGAAAACCGGCTTATCGTTTGGCATTGCAAATGCGCGAACAACATATTAAGCGTGAAAAAGCAACTTCTAATATTTGTACAGCACAGGCTTTACCTGCTATTATGGCAGGATTTTATGCCGTTTATAACGGAGCAGAAGGACTTTTGGATATTGCAATTTCCATTCATTTAAAGGCGGTATATTTAGAATCGCAATTGAGAAAATTAGGGTATAGTCAGTTGAACAAATATTATTTTGATACTTTACAAATTACTATTCCACAGGAAGTTACGATATGTGATTTGCGTTGTAAATTAGAAGATAATCATATCAATGTACGTTATATTGATAACACGACAATTGGCATCAGTATTGACGAAACAACTTCAACTACAGCTTTGACAAAACTTATTCGATTATTTGCCGACTTGGTGCATCAACCAATAGAAAAACTTGATGTACAGAATGTTGAAGAAATGCACATACAGAACCTTTTCCTGCGCAAATCGTCTTTCTTGACAGATGAGGTTTTCAAAAAATATCATTCTGAAACAGAAATGATGCGTTACATCAAACGATTGGAAAGAAAAGATATTTCACTTACTCATTCCATGATTCCGTTAGGTTCGTGTACCATGAAACTGAATGCTGCTTCGGAAATGTTGCCAACCGTTTGGATGGAATTTTTAAACCAACATCCGTTTGAACCACGTAATCAAGTACAAGGATATAACGAACTGATAAACAATCTTTCAGGGTATTTGGCTGAAATAACAGGCTTCGCTGCAGTAAACCTGCAACCAACATCAGGTGCAGCCGGTGAATATACAGGATTGATAACCATCAAAAATTATCTTCAATCCAAAGGAGAATCGCAACGTGTAAAAATGTTGATTCCGGCGTCAGCACACGGAACCAATCCGGCAAGTGCTGCACAAGCAGGTTTCTCGGTTATTGTTACTAACTGTGATGATAATGGCAATGTTGACGTGGCAGATTTAAAACAGAAAGCCGAAGAAAATAGAAATGAATTAGCAGGCTTAATGATTACCTATCCGTCCACACATGGTATCTTTGAACCTGAAATACGTGAAATTTGCAAAATCATTCACAACAATGGCGGACAAGTGTTTATGGACGGAGCCAATATGAATGGTCAGGTAGGACTAACTTCGCCCGGACAGATAGGTGCAGATGTTTGCCATCTTAATTTGCATAAAACTTTTGCAAGTCCGCATGGAGGAGGAGGCCCCGGAGTTGGTGCCATTGCTGTTTCCGAACATTTAAAACCATTCATGCCACAACATATTTTTACAAATGAAAAGGCAGAATATAATGCAGTAAGTGCGGCACCTTGGGGTAATGCATCATTATTGCCTATAACGTATGGTTATATTCGTATGATGGGTGCCGAAGGATTGGTGCTTGCCACTAAAACAGCAATTCTGAATGCCAATTATTTAGCAAAAAGATTGGAAAAATATTACGGCATAGTTTATACGGGAGCCACCGGACGAGTAGGGCACGAACTGATTTTAGATTGTCGACCGTTTAAAACAATAGGTGTTACAGAAACAGATATTGCCAAACGTTTAATGGATTATGGTTTCCACGCACCTACATTGTCATTCCCTGTACATGGCACATTGATGATAGAGCCGACAGAAAGCGAAAGTTTGGCAGAGTTAGATCGTTTTGTTGATGCTATGCTTGCCATTCGTTCAGAAATTACAGAAATAGCAGAAGGGAAAGCAGACCCGATAAATAATGTATTAGTTAATGCGCCACATCCCGAATATAAAGTTGCCGCAGATACATGGAATTACCCATATAGCCGTCAAAAAGCTGCATTTCCGATGGAGTGGGTAGCCGAAAATAAATTTTGGATTCCGGTAGGACGTGTGGATAATGGCGCAGGAGACAGAAATCTAATTTGTAAACGATAAATTCTTTTTTTATGAAACACACTTGTCTTATATTAGTTGTGGTAATGGCTCTTTTTAATTGTTGCCAACATGAAGTGGTAAAGCCTCAGGTTTTTACAACACCGGAAAATTCTTCCGGATTCTACAAAGAGCGTTTAAATAGAATAGACAGTGCTTTTCAACGCGCTGTTGATGACGGGCTTATGCCTCATGCTGTTACGTTTGTCGCTCAAAATGGTGAAATTGTTCACTACAAAGCGTTTGGATATCGCGATATAGAAAAGAAAATTCCTTGTCAGAAAGACGATATTTTCCGTATGGCTTCACAAACAAAAGCCATTGCTGTCGTAGGATTAATGACGCTGTTTGAAGAAGGACGTTTCCAATTGGATGAACCAATTAAAAAATATATTCCTGCGTTTGAAAATCCGCAAGTGTTGGTAACATACAATGCCAAAGATACCACTTACACAACACGTCCGGCAAAACGCGATATCACAATTCGTGATTTAATGACACATACATCCGGAATTTCTTATGGAGGAAATCATTGGGCAATAATGGCAAAAGCGAATGTGCCACCATTAAATACTTTAGAACCGTATTCGCTTGGTGAAGTGATTGACAGATTAGCAAAACTTCCATTGGCACATGATCCCGGTGAACAATTTACATATAGCATGAATATTGAAGTTTTGGGACGCTTGTCTGAAATTTTATCAGGTCAATCGATTGACGTATTTTTGAAAGAACGCATTTTTGAACCTCTTGGAATGAAGGATACTTATTTCTATTTACCGGAAGACAAAGCCGACCGTTTGGTTACCCTATATACTTATCCGGAGGGAGGAAAGTTGCAACGCAGTGAGCACCCCATTCATCAAACTTATCCAATAGCAGGAGCCAAAACATTTTGCAGCACCGGTGCCGGTTTGAGTGGAACGATAGAAGATTACGCCAAGTTTTGCCAAATGATTCTGAACGAAGGAGAATTTAACGGTCACCGCATTCTTGGACGTAAAACCATCGAACTGATGAAGCAAAATAACGTCAAAGATTTACGTGGCGATATTGGCTTTGGCTTGGCTTGGGATGTATTTCGTCCACAATATGCCTACAAAAATATTATTTCAGAAGGATCTTCTCGTTGGGGAGGCATGTTTGGCACTGATTATGTAATAGACCCGAAAGAAAATTTGATAGTATTGATGTATGTCAATTTGCAGCCTAATTTTAGCGGACTGAACCCCAAAACGCTCATGCATAATGTAACTTATCAAGCATTAAAATAATTTTCAACGACAATTCTTATGATTTTAAATCTCGAACAATTTAACGGATTGCTAATTATTATGGCAATTACCGCACTAATCGTTTTTATTGGACTTTATTATGTAGAAGCAGGCTATGGTAAAATGATTTCCAATAAATGGGGACCAGCCATCAATAACAAATTAGCATGGTTTTTAATGGAATGTCCGGTTTTCTTTGTTTTATTATATTTTTGGGCTCATTCATCTCGTCAGTGGGATATTGTGCCACTCATATTTTTCTTATTGTTTGAATTACACTATTTTCAACGTTCATTCATTTTCCCGTTTTTACTGAAAGGTAAAGGCAAAATGCCTGTTTCGATTATGGCAATGGGAATATTGTTTAATACCATTAACGGTTATATGCAGGGAGAATGGATTTTCTTCTTGTCGCCGGACGGTATGTATTCGCCCGAATGGCTAAAAACGCCTCAATTCATAATTGGTACAATTCTGTTTATACTTGGTATGTTCATTAATATGCACAGTGATTATGTAATTCGTCATTTACGTGTAAAAGGCGATACAAAACACTATTTACCCAAAAAAGGTATGTACAAATATGTAACATCAGCCAACTATTTTGGTGAAATTGTTGAGTGGATTGGTTTTACCATTCTAACCTGGAGCTGGTCTGGTGCCATGTTTGCTATTTGGACAATGGCCAATCTCGTACCGCGAGCCAATTCCATTTACAAAAAGTATAAAAAAGAGTTTGGCGACGAATTTTACGAACGTCCTCTTAAACGCATTTTCCCATTCATTTATTGATTAAATCTTGAAATTAACTAACAATGGATTCTAAGCTTTTTACATCTTATAAACTCGGTCCAATTGAATTGCGTAATCGCACTATACGATCTGCTGCTTTTGAAAATATGGCCTACGGAAACAAACCTTCCGAGGATCTTAAAAAATATCACGTTAGTGTAGCCAAAGGCGGCGTTGGCATGACTACCGTTGCCTATTGCGCCGTCGATCGCTCAGGTGTCTCATTCGACGGACAACTCTATGTACATGATGAGATAAAACCCGATTTAAAAAAACTCACCGATGCCATTCACGCCGAAGGAGCCAAGGTGAGCATTCAGCTTGGTCATTGCGGTAATATGACTCACTTCTACACTTGCGGTTATCAAATTCCGGTAGGTGCCTCTTCCGGTATCAATTTATATTCGCCAACCATTGTACGCGGGCTAAAAAAGGACGAAATAAAAACCATTGTCAAACACTTTGGCGAAGCGGTCGATTTTTGCCGCGAATGTGGTTTCGACTGTATCGAAATTCATGCCGGACACGGCTATCTGATTTCGCAATTCATTTCGCCTTACACCAATCACCGCCACGATGAATATGGTGGCAGTTTGGAAAACCGTATGCGGTTTATGAATGAAGTACTCGACGAAGTGATGTTGCATGCCAAAGACGATATGGCGGTAGTGGTAAAAACCAATATGTACGACGGGGTCAAAAGTGGTATGCAAGTGCCTGACTGTATTACTGTAGCCAAGGAAATCGAGAAACACGGCGTACACGGCATTGTGTTATCGGCCGGATTTGTGAGCAAAGCGCCTATGGTTGTAATGGGCGGTGCCATGCCTATTAAAACGTTGGCGTATTACATGCCGATGAAAACCTTTTGGTGGCTCAAAGCGGCACTTCACATGGTTGGTAAAATAATGATTCCGCCTGTAAAATTCAAAGAACTCTTCTTTCTCGACACTGCCAAACAATTCCGTCAAGCACTGAAGATGCCAATTATCTATGTGGGCGGCGTGCAAAGTCGTGCCAACTGCGAAACGGTATTAAACGAAGGTTTCGACCTCATACAAATGGCACACGTGCTGATAGAAGACCCCGCCTTTGTGAATCACATGCAGGAAGATGAAAATTTGCACTCGCAATGCAAACGCTCCAACTACTGTGTAGGACGCATGTACACACTCGAAATGAAATGCCACAAATGTGTGGAAAATATGCCTGCCAAATTGCAAAAGGAAATAGACAAGGCAGAAAAAACAATGTAACGTATCTTACCTATAACGAAGCCGGAATTTTCAATCAAAATTCCGGCTTCGTTGTGTTTTTATATTTGAGGTTATCTGGCTCAAAAATTTACACAAAATATTTATTCAAAATCTCCTGCTTTCGGGCGGCGCAACCGTCCATTACTGCTTTTGCCTTGGCTATTTCGGCTTCATAGGTTTCCACTTCGGCGATGGCTTTTTCTTGTTCCTTAATGGGAGCAACTTTTACTGTTAGACTTGTTATCCTGTCAATTGAAGCACGATAACTACGTTTGAAGCCAGCCTTTTTTCCTTCACGTTCTAACAGCCAAGCCATATATTTTGGTAAAATATCGTTGGTCTTTATTCTCAAAACTCCACAATGGTCTGTTGGATAAAACCGCTGATTGGCAGGAATGGTGTTTACCATCCAATCTCCGTCGATGCCCCATAAAACAGAAGGCATAGAAAAATCTTCAAACAATAATTTATTAATCATTCCAAAAGGTTCAAATACATTGGCGCTAAAGACAGGAATGTCATAATCCGGATTTACTTCAGTATTTAGTACCCTGCGACCTATCGAAATATCAAAGATGTAACTACTTGATAATCTGTAATTTTTCCCCTGATTTTTACTTATAACTTCCAGGTTTTCAAAGACTTGTGCTATTTCCTTTTTATATTCTTCTATGCTCATGCGGCTGCTGTTGTATTCTTCATCAACCTTTTCACACTCGGAAACAATTTGCTGCTGAATGGAAAGAGGAGGAAGAGGAATTTGAATATTTTTCAAGCCTTCTTTTTGAAGATGTTTTAAACCTACTCCTTTGAAATACAAGGTATTTATATCTTGAATAATGTTTTGCAACATAAAAAACATTAATTTGGTTTTTAATGTCGTCTCAGCTTTACTTTTTATTACATAGGTGTCTGTTGAATAAGCTGCTTTACCATTATAAAATTTTATACCTGCATTTCCTCCGGTAGATAAATATATATTCTCTCCATCAACCAAATAATCTAAATAAGAATAAATATTTTCGCCACTTGTAAAAAAAGGATAAGTAGCATTCTTCAATTCTTTTGCTGCATTTACCTGTATTTTAGATTTTTTATTTTCAAAAATATAATCACCCAACTTCACCAACGGGTATTTGCTTTGAATTTCTACTTTTTTCACGGCACTTGTACGCAGAGCCTTATCGAATGAAACACGCGAAAAGTCGAGCATATCCACAAGTCGAACATAAGAAACATAATCGTTGGCTACATTGGAATTTTCTCCGTTAAAGTTGTCGCGAATCATGGAGTTGATTTTTTCCGGATTTGTCAAATTCAAGGGATCGAAAAGTGGCGTTTTTATTTGATTAATGCCTTTGTTGTTGTTTATTTGGTCGTCGTCATCGGCGGTTGCCGTGCTTGCTCCAATGTATTTTATACCTTCGTTGCCTTTTGCTCCGCTCCATTCGTAACCCAAAAACTGTTTCATGGCTTTGTTGTCTGCCGGACTTTTTACGATCAGCACGTTTTGCGGATTGCTCATAGCCAACATAAAATAGTATATCTTTTCTTTTTCGGCGTTTCGTACAGATTGCACTATGTATTTGTTCAGTTCGGCAGTTTTGTCGTCAAGAGTATATTTTTCGGTAATGCGTTTTTTCTTTATGCTGCGTGCTTTTGTATCGTCTTCAAACGTTTTGCGGTATTCCTTAAATAGGTCTGTTTCAGAAATAGCGTTGTTTGGTTCGCCATTCAAAAGTGTTTTGTAGTCATCAAAACCGACCTTTATATGTTTGCAATAATCTTTTAATAAATCGGTATCTTCAAAAACTTCATCTTTCCCAAAATCACCGTCAAACCAAGCATTTACACGGTTTTTGTAATGTTCGGCAATATCCGGGTTTGTCTGTTTGTGCTTCATGAAAAGCGTAGCGGTATTTGTGCCTGTTTTGCCGAATGTTCCGCTTCCAAACTCGGCAATGGCAACCAAGTCAAAGTATTTCAATATTATTTCACGACATTTGATGTAGATGTTTCCGTTGCTCAAAATGCTTGACGGCAATATAATGGCAGCCACACCGCCACTCTGCAGCAATTGTGCGGCACGTTCCACAAAAAACGTTTCGATGGAATTTGTTTTTGAAACATCGCTTACTTCATCGGCAAGCGAGAAACTTTGGCGGTCGGTTTCGCTCAACGTTTCCAAAAAACCTTTTACGCTATACGGAGGATTGGCAACAAGTACGGAATAGCTCCCGTTTTTCACTTCGGAATTTTTCGCCAAGGCATCGGCATAAATGATTTTTATTTCGTCTTGTCCGTACATAAAAGCGGAAACTTTTGCCACTTTTGAAAGTCTGTATTCTTTTTCTATGCCGGTTATAGCAGCATAATAATCGTGCAAAGAGGCACTATTACGCTGCGTTACGTATGGTTTTATTTGTCCGGCATATTCATTTAAAAAATGCCCTGCACCACAAGCATAATCTATCACCTTGGGAGGTTCGCCACTTTCCGAAATGATTTTCTCGAGCGGAAGAGATGATATTAGAAACTTTACGATTGGCATGGGCGTAAAAAATTGCCCTTCGCTTTGCTTTACACCTTGGTCAAGAAAACCCTCAAAAAGATCGCCGAGAAATTGATTTTGTGTTTCGGTTTTCAGTTTTATATCCTGCAACATCTGTACAATCTTTTTCAGCACCGTTGCATTTTGGTAAAACAGATGTTCGTTATGCACATCAATGAAGGCAAAATCGTTGTTGGTAAAAAACTTCAATTGACGGAAATAGTCCAAAATGGTTTTTCGGGTTGCATCGGGGTCATTTTTAAACAGTCTGAAAGCCTCGTTTATGTCGGCATTGTCGATATAGGTTACGTCATCGTTGAGAAACTTTTTCATTCCCGTCTGATAGAGCTTCTGCAATCGGTCTTGCAAGCGGAAAAAATCATCGTAGGCAGCACCTTTCCAATAAAATGCCAACTCTTGAGAATTGTCGGTTTCGTCCACCACTTTGCAAAGGAACAGATTTACTAATTTATCAAAAGCATTTTCGTGGCTTCCAACGTTGTGCTGCCGCAAAATAGTGGCAAACTCGTGATATTTTTTTTGAATGGCGGTATTGTCCACTTCCACCAAATCGGCAACGCTGTATTTGTTTTTACCAATGGTGTAGGCGGCAATATCGGGTTCAAACAATCCGCGTGTGGCGGCATCTTGCTGATAGGTTTCTTTCCACGTTGCAAAAAGTTCTTTGTTGTTTTTTGCCTCTTTGTATGTTTTCGGCTTTTTCAGTGTGGCAATCAGTTCGTTGTTGTCTTGAACGTTTATCAGATAATAATTCAGTTTTATATCATCGCCCACAAAATCGCTGGCATAAAGACACAAGAATTTTGTAGATTGTTCCTGCTGAAAGTAGCTGAACAATTGCGCGCCGTCATCGCAAGTATCAGCCCATGCTTTTGAAAACTCCGACCCTGCGGTTTTACACTCCACAATCAGCAAAGACTGTTTGCTGCTATCCTCGTTAAGCGTGCGCACCCATATATCGGCACGTCCGCCACTTGCGCCGTGTCCGAGTTTCCATTTTGGCTCAAGCTCTATATGTTCGGGATTATAGCCCTTTTCCAACAAGCGACATACACATCCAAATACTACAAAATTTTCGTTTGCCTTGAAATTACAAGTTTGTCTTTCGTTTACCGTAAAGCCTTTGTTTTCAGGATACACGATTTCTTCTTTGTCAAAATCCACTTTTACATCACAATCCTGCGTTTCAAAATGCTTGGTAAACAGGTTGTTCGCTTCGGTAAAACCGAGTTTTCTTAATAAAGGTTTGAATGTGTCTTTTGTTATCATCTGCCCATATCGTTTAAAAGTTTCGGCTTCAAAAACTCTTAAACTCTAAGCAATAAAAAAAGCGTGAAACTGCCCGTTTGATTGCTTATTAATCACTGACGATTCCGCTAAAATCTTGTACCTTAATAAGCACGAAACAGTTCACGCCCGTAGGCGTAAACTTTCACATGCTTATTCTCGGTACATTAAAAAATTAGCGGATTTTCAGTGAGAGAATAAGAGCTAAAGCTCTATAATTATGTAAATTCTACTGTTTTATTTTTTTGACTTCTGTTTTTTATTGGTTTAACGGACAAAGATACACAATATTTCTCGGTCACGAAAAGAAACTTTATATTACAAGTTTTAAGGAAAAATCAGTATCTTTGCAGCCGCAAATAAAAAATCGTATGAAACAAGCAGAACAAAAGGGTGGTGTGGCATTGGTAACCGGCGCAAGTTCGGGTATCGGTTTGATGTATGCCACCGAATTAGCCCATCAGGGGCACGATTTACTGATTGTCAGCAATCAAGAAAAAGAAATACAAGAAACAGCCGAACAACTGACTGCCGAATTTGGTGTAAAAGTTACTGCTCTTTATCGCAATTTGGCACTAATCGATGCAGCAGAAGATTTACATCAATATTGTGTCGATAACCATATTGAAATAGATATTTTGATAAACAATGCCGGTGTATTTTTCTTCAACGAACTTACAAAAACGGATATGCGTCGTGTCGAATTGATGTTGTCGTTGCATATAATGACCGTTACAAAAATGTGCAAACTCTTTGGAGCGGACATGTGTCAACGCGGGAATGGTTATATTCTCAATATGAGTTCGATGAGTGCATGGATGGCTATGCCGGGTATTCAATGTTATAATGCCACAAAATCGTATATTTTAAATTTCAGTCGCTCATTGTGGTACGAACTAAAGCCTTACGGTGTGAGCGTTACTGCCATTTGTCCGGGTGCAGTTGATACCGGATTGTACGGTTTAAGTGCCAAGTGGCGCAAAATAGCTATTGCTGTCAATGTGTCAATTCGTCCTGAGAAATTGGTAAAAATTGCACTGAAAAAAATGTTCAAACGCAAAAAACAAGCTATGCCGGGAGCAATCAATTATCTGTTTGTACCATTCATTAAGCATTTACCCGATTGGGCTGTGTTTTTTGCCATGAGCAAAATAAAGCAGTTTCAGAAATAAATACACTGATAAAATAGAAACAGCTGCAATAATTTATTGCAGCTGTTTCTATTTTTGATTAAACGTTGAGAATTAAATAATTCCGAAAGCAACTTCCATCATATTTGTGAAACTTGTCTGACGTTGTTCGGCAGTTGTGGCTTCTCCCGTAACGATAGAATCGGATATTGTGCAGATACACAATGCTTTATTTCCACTGCGAGCTGCATTCATATACAAAGCCGGAGCTTCCATTTCAACAGCCAAAACACCCATTTTTTGCCATACAAGACTACCACCTTCATCATAAAAAGTATCGCTGGAATAAACGTTACCAACTTTATAATTAACGCCAAGTTTATCGGCGGTCTCAGCTGCTTTGCGACATAACCCGAAATCGGCAATAGGAGCATACGTTCCGGGTAAATTATATTGTGCGGCATAATTAGAATTGGTACATGCGCCCATGGCAATAACAATATCGCCTAATTTCAAATCGGGATCAAGTGAACCTGCGGAACCGACACGAATAATGGTTTTGACACCATAGAAATTGAATAATTCATAAGTATAAATACCAATAGAAGGAATTCCCATTCCGTGTCCCTGTATAGAAATGCGTTTACCTTTATAAGTTCCTGTAAATCCGAGCATTCCACGCACTTGATTATATACAACCGGATTTTCAAGGTAACGTTCTGCCATAAATTTTGCACGTAAAGGATCGCCCGCCATAATAACGGTTTCTGCAATTTCGCCAAATTTTGCCCCGATATGGGGAGTTGGAGTTTTGTCTTTCATAACTAACTTATTTTTAGGTTAATACTGTTTATTTCTTATATAAAGAAATGAGTTGATAAAATATTATGAACAAAGATACATTCCTTTTTTTTAATTATCAAATTGTAATACCGCTTTTTTTTGAAATTTATCGATTTTTATATACCTTTGTTGTTTCTGCCACTTAATTTTTACAGAAATATGCAACCTTTAGCTGAGCGGCTTCGCCCTGAAACACTTGATAATTATATCGGTCAAAAACATTTGGTTGGTGAAAATGCCGTATTGCGAAAAATGATAGAATCCGGTCATCTGTCGTCGTTCATTCTTTGGGGACCGCCGGGAGTAGGAAAAACTACTTTGGCACATATCATAGCAACACATCTCAATCGACCTTTCTACACATTAAGTGCCATCAATTCAGGCGTAAAAGATGTACGAGATATCATTGAAAAAGCCAAATCAAACCGTTTTTTCTCGGAAGCCAATCCGGTTTTGTTTATTGATGAAATTCACCGTTTCAGCAAATCGCAGCAAGATTCTTTGTTGGGAGCAGTAGAAAAAGGTATTGTTACGCTTATTGGAGCAACGACAGAAAATCCTTCGTTTGAAGTTATCACACCGCTATTGTCACGTTGTCAAGTGTATGTTTTACAGCCACTTGGCAAAGACGATTTATTGGCATTGGCACAACGTGCCATTACAACCGATTATGAGCTTAAACAACGTGATATTACCATAGAAGAAGATGAAGCGTTATTGAGGTTTGCTGGTGGCGACGCACGTAAACTTTTGAATATTATTGATTTAATGTGTCAAACCGATACCGACGAAAAAGTGATTATCAATAACCACAATGTGGTAGAACGGTTGCAACAAAATCCGATGGCCTACGACAAAAACGGCGAACTGCATTACGATATTATTTCCGCTTTTATCAAGTCGGTGCGTGGCAGCGATCCGGATGCAGCCGTCTATTGGCTGGCACGCATGGTTGTTGGGGGAGAAGACCCAAAATTTATTGCCCGTCGTTTGGTTATTTTGGCTTCCGAAGATATTGGTTTGGCAAATCCCAACGCTCTTTTATTGGCAAATGCCTGCTTTGATGCTTTGCAAAAAATCGGCTGGCCGGAAGGACGCATTATTTTGGCAGAAACCACCGTCTATTTAGCCACAAGTCCTAAAAGCAATTCGGCTTATTTATCTATAAATGAAGCCATCGCAAAAGTTAAGGAAACCGGAAATTTACCGGTGCCGTTACATTTGCGTAATGCACCAACCAAATTGATGGAAGAGCTAAATTATGGCAAGGAATATAAATATGCACACGACTACAAAAATCATTTTGTAGAGCAGCAATATTTACCCGAAGAACTAAAAAACATTAAATTTTGGCAACCTCAGGACAATCCGGCTGAAAAAAAACTGGACGAATATCTCAAACGATTAAACAGCAATCATTCATAAAAAAAACAGAAAGACCGATTTAAACTGACATTCTTAAACCGGTCTTTCCTTTTTACAACAGTAAATCTATCTATTTGTTATTTTCATTCAAGTTGATGGCATAATGTGCAATACGTCTTGTATTTGGATAAAATCCCGACACAAACATCGCTTTTTCCTGATCATTATTGTTCATCGCAGAAGTAAATATATTTTCAATATCACTCTCTGTACGCATTACAGAGTTGTTGATTTTTAATATCACGAAACCTTTTTCTATACCATTTTTAGCGAACAAACCATTTTTTGTTACGGAAGTAACCTGAATGCCGTAAGCAATTTGAAAATTATATTTCAATTGATCGGAAATGGGTTCAAAAGAAGCACCTAATGTACTCATATCAACTGCTTTAACAATTGCAGTACTACCAGAACGATTTTTGAGTTCTATGTTACGTGTTTCTGTTTTTCCTTTGCGAACAAACGATACCGTAATTTTGTCACCCGGGCGATAACGTCCGATTTGCTCTTGAAGTTGTGCCACTGATTTTACTTCCGTGCCATTGATATTGACAATGATATCACCTTCCTCAATTCCTGCTATTTTCGCAGCACTGTTATCGGAAACTTTGGCCACATAAGCACCATTTAACTGATTCAACTTTTTCTCTTTGGCAAATTCATCATTAATATCTCTGATTTCTACGCCAAGGACAGCACGCTGCACCACGCCGAACTCTTTTAAGTCGGCAACAACTTTGCTGGCAATACTAATAGGAACTGCGAAAGAGTATCCGGTATAACTTCCTGTTTGTGAAGCAATAGCTGTATTTATTCCTATTAACTCACCACGTGTATTTACCAATGCACCACCACTGTTTCCGGGATTAACGGCTGCATCAGTTTGTATAAACGCTTCAATCTTCATATCGGCATTTAAAATATTGATATTACGTGCTTTGGCGCTCACAATTCCGGCAGTTACAGTTGATGTCAGATTGAACGGATTACCAACCGCCAAAACCCATTCGCCGACTTTTAACGCGTCAGAATTGCCAAACGGAATAATAGGTAAATCTTTGGCATCAATTTTCAGTAAAGCAATATCCGTAGAAGGATCCGTACCGATAACAGTAGCTTTAAATGAACGTTTGTCATTTAATGTAACTTCTACATTGGTCGATTTTTGAACCACATGATTGTTGGTAATAATGTAACCATCTTCTGAAATAATTACTCCGGAACCCGTGCCAACTTGTTCTTGTTGCTGTGGATAGGACTTGTCGGGACGACCAAAGAAAAAATCGAAAAAAGGATCGTTACCAAAACTGCGAGTCTGTGTCTGAAAAGTTGTTTTAACGTGCACTACGCTATTGACAGAATTTTCGGCTGCCATCGTAAAATCTGTTGGAACAGCTGTTGCCAACGTTTCTGAGGCAAATCGCGTAGGAGCAGACACTGCCATCTTGTCCGACACATTTTTCTCCGATAATGAATTGGTAATGGCAGTTGTTGCCACACTTAGGGCTGCAACCCCAATTACTAAAACAATTGTTTTAAAAATACTTTGTTTTTTCATGACTGTGTTATGAGTTTAAATGAATATATAAGTAAAACATTCATGCAATATCAAGAAACATACCAAAAACGGTTTTGAAGTCATTTTATTGTTAAAATTAACAGAATTATTGCGATTTTATTTGCAAACAATGTAAATTTATAGTTTTTGTAATGATTCGACTGACAAATTGTCAATTTGTAAAATCGTCAGTTCGTAATTTTTCAAATTATACATTTGTGCCTTTATTTTGACTATCTTTGCACCTTAAAAAAGTGAGGTATGGTGTCGATAGAACAAGTTTCCATGACATTTGGAAAAGAGCCGTTATTTGACAATTTGTCTTTTTTGATTAATGACAAAGAAAAAATAGCCCTTGTAGGCAGAAATGGTGCAGGAAAAACCACATTATTAAAATTATTATCCGGGCAAATACAACCATCGGCAGGAAAAGTTGTCATTCCCAAAGATATGACAATCGGATATCTGCCACAACACATGGCATTAAATAGTGGACGTACGGTAATAGAAGAAGCCGAATTGGCTTTTCAAGAAATAAAAGCAATAGAAAAACAAATAGAAGCTCTCAACGGTGAAATCATGCAACGCACAGATTATGAGAGTGAAAGCTATCGTCAATTGATAGAGGATTTTACACATCAAAGCGAACGTTTAAAAATGTTCAGTGCCAACTATCAAGCCGATTTGGAAAAAACCTTATTAGGATTGGGATTTCTTCGCAGCGATTTTCAACGTCAAACAAGCGAATTTAGTGGAGGATGGCGTATGCGAATAGAATTGGCTAAAATATTGTTGCGTCATCCCGATTTGTTGCTGTTAGATGAACCAACCAATCATTTGGATATAGAATCCATTGTTTGGTTGGAGAATTTTTTATCGAACACAAACAGTGCTTTGGTTTTGGTAAGCCACGACAAGGCATTTATCGATGCCATTACAACACGTACCATTGAACTTTCGTTAGGTAAACTGTACGATTACAAAGTTAATTATAGCCACTATTTGGAACTGCGTAAGGAGCGCCGCGAGCAGCAAATCCGCGCCTACGAAAATCAGCAAAAAATGATTGCTGAAACTGAAGATTTTATTGAACGATTTCGTTACAAACCAACTAAAGCAGTGCAAGTGCAAAGCCGCATTAAGCAATTGGAAAAATTGGTACGCCTCGAAGTAGATATGGAAGACACGAGCCGTCTGCATCTTAAATTTCCTCCGGCACCTCATTCAGGCATTCAACCCGTTGAAATAGAGAACCTTTCGAAATGGTATGGCGACCACGTTATTCTCCAAAATGTCAATTTATCCATCAGACGTGGCGAAAAAGTAGCTTTTGTGGGAAAAAATGGCGAAGGAAAATCTACATTGGTAAAATGTATTATGGGCGAAGTTGCTTATGATGGCATTTTAAAATTGGGACATCAGGTAAAAGTAGGCTATTTTGCTCAAAATCAGGCAGATTTATTAGATGGCGAACTTACCGTATTTGACACCATCGACAGAGTAGCCGTAGGCGATGTACGGACAAAAATTCGCGATATTCTTGGCGCATTTATGTTTGGAGGAGAGGCTTCCGACAAAAAAGTCAAAGTGCTTTCGGGAGGCGAAAAAAGTCGTTTGGCAATGATTCGCTTATTGCTTGAACCTGTTAATTTGCTAATTTTAGACGAGCCGACCAACCATTTGGACATTCAATCAAAAAATGTATTAAAAGAGGCTATAAAAGCCTTTAATGGCACCGTAATTATAGTATCGCACGATCGTGATTTTTTAGACGGTTTAGTAGAAAAAATATACGAATTTAAAAATAAGAACTTACGTGAATTTATTGGCGATATTCACCAATTTTTGGAGATGCGAAGAGTAGAAGATGGAATAGTTTTGACCAAAAACACAACTACGGCAACGGTAGAAGAGGCAACAGAAAGTGTTTCGGAAAATAAACTCAACTACGAAATGCGAAAGGAGTGGAGTAAAAAAATACGAAAACAGGAAAAACAAATAAGTGATACCGAATTGGCAATCGGCAAATTGGAACAGAATATTGCCGAAATAGAAGTAAAATTATCTGCCGGAGAAAATTCACCGGAAATATGCGACCTATATAAAAAACAGTCGCATGCGTTGGAACAAAAAATGTACGAGTGGCAACTGCTATCCGAAAATTTGGACGAATTAAAAGCAGAAAATCCAACCTGAAAACAGATAGTTGTTAACAAAAAACAGTAACGAATACATTAGATTTGTAGCATGAAGGAACTCCCCGCTGATTTTATAAAACAAGCAAAACTGCTCTTTGAAAATACTTACAATGAGTTTGCGAATAGTATCTGCAATGATAAAATCACGAGCATTCGTATTAATGATAAAACAAATCAAGCTATTGATTTAGAAAAAGTTAAATGGTGTAATAACGGATATTATTTATCCAATCGTCCTAATTTCACATTAGACCCGTTTTTACACGCCGGAGCCTATTATGTTCAGGAGGCTTCCTCTATGTTTTTGGAACAATTCCTCACGCAATATGTTGCAACCGATGCCATAGTTTTGGATATGTGTGCTGCCCCCGGAGGCAAATCATCAATGTTGAGCCAACATTTAAAAAACGGACTTTTAGTCAGCAATGAGTTTGTGAAAAGTCGCGCTTCCATATTGATAGAAAATTTGACAAAATGGGGTAACGATAATTGTGTGGTAACCAACAATGCTCCTATAGCGTTCGAAAAATACCGCGCTTTTTTTGATGCTGTTTTGGTAGATGCGCCATGTTCCGGCGAAGGTATGTTTCGCAAAGACGATACCGCCATAACTGAATGGTCACTGCAAAATGTACAGCAATGCGCTGCCCGTCAACAAGATATTCTAAAATCGGCATGGAAAACTTTGAAAACAGATGGAATCTTAATTTACAGCACATGTACATACAATCGACAAGAAAACGAAGAAAATGTAGAATGGCTTTTGAATACATACGATGCTGAATTACTGACCGTTGAGACAAGAAGCGAGTGGGGGATTACGCCAACGGAAGGCGGTTATCATTTTTATCCTCATAAAGCCAAAGGCGAAGGACTTTTTATGACGGCTATTCGCAAATTGGACGATGATTCGCCTTCAAAAATAAAAATGGCACCCACTCAAAATGGTGTCGGAAAACCTTCTTTGGAATGTTTGCAAAATGCCCAATATTATGTAACTGTTTTGTATCGTAATCTATGGTATGCCATCCCCAAAAACAAGGAAATTTTTATTAAACAATTACTTCAGAATTTGAATGTAATTTATTTTGGAATACTTATTTATGAACGAAAAGGAAAGGATTTCATTCCACAAGCAGCATTAGCTTTATCCAAACAGTTGAACAGAGAATGTTATCCGTCTGTTACACTTTCGTTAGAAGACTCCTTACGTTTTTTGCGTTCCGAAACCATTTGCATTGATGCTCCCAAAGGCTTTTGTGCAGTAACTTATCAGGGAATACCATTGGGCTGGGTTAAAAATCTGGGGAATCGTTGCAATAATCTTTACCCAAACAGTTGGCGTATTCGTATGGCAATCAATGCTCAAGAGATTCCACAGCCGTTTTTAGTAAAAAAGAAGTGAGCTTCTTGGATTAAGCAAAAAATAGTACTATCTTTGTTCATAAAGAAAAAAAGAATTTTTATGTAATAATTATTGTAATAACAGATTATAAACTAAAGCATTAGCTATTATTTCGCGTTTACCGAAAACCGACCAAGTTTTTAAGGAGATAAACAGCAAATAATTGTAAGGCATTTCACAATGAGATGGCTTTTCAACCTAATAATTATGCTTGCACTTCGGTGTGAGTTTCTTAAGGTTGAAAAGGTCTCCTTGGTCGGTTGCCTTGGTACGCGATAAGGAACTCGCACTTTTTTCTTGTCGCATTGTGATTGATAGTAATGCAACTAAACTATCAATCATTATGGCAAAACCCAAAAGTATAGGTCAGATATATACGCCCAATTACCTTGTCAAGGTCATTCTTGATTTTGCAGGTTACTCTGACCACAAGATTCTCCAAAAACACGTTATTGACAATAGTTGTGGTGATGGCGCTTTTATCACTGAAATAGTGGAGCGTTATTGCCACAGTTTTCTATTATCTTCAAACAACCTTTCCACTTTATCAAAGGAATTATCAACTTATATTCACGGCATTGAATTAGACACCGAAGAATATTTGATTTGTATTGAAAATCTAAACTGCATTACACAAAAATACGGATTAAGCCATATTAAATGGGACATTCACAATGCAGATGCACTCACAATAGAATATTATGATAAAAAAATGGATTTTGTGGTAGGAAATCCTCCATATGTTCGAGTTCATAATCTTAATAACTATGATGCTGTTAAAAAATTTCATTTTGCAGCTAAAGGAATGACAGACTTGTTTATCGTCTTTTTTGAAGTTGGTTTTCGTATGCTTTCACCAAATGGAACGATGTGTATAATTACTCCGAGTTCTTGGTTATCAAGTAAAGCTGGCGAATCACTTAGAAAGCACATTGCTTATACACAAATTTTAAATGGAGTTATTGATTTGGAGCATTTTCAACCATTTAAAGCTACAACTTACACTTTAATTTCACGATTTCAAAATGGCGTCAAAAGTGATTACATAAATTATTATAGATATAATGATATCGAGTTTCTCTCTCATATAGAGAAACTTTTTTATCAGGAAATCAATATAAAAAACAACTTCTATTTAGCTACACATAAAACACTTCAAGTACTCCAAACAATACAAAATACACATGTAACCAAACGCGTTTCTGTAAAAAATGGATTTGCAACACTATCCGACAAAATATTCATTGGAAGTCACATTTTTGAAGAATGTTCAATTGATATTATAAAAGCTTCTACAGGACGCAGGACAAAGTGTATTTTTCCGTATGACGGTCAAGCTAAACCTCTTTCAACAGAAACTATTCAGAAAAAATATCCCCAAACGTATTCATACCTACTCTCACGAAAAGATTTATTACAGAAACGAGATTCTGATAAAAGCAATTGGCATCTATTCGGACGGACACAAGCTTTAAATGATGTTTACAAAAACAAGATTGCAATAAATACTATTATAAAAGATCTTAGTAGTATAAAGTTGAATTATGTGCCTTCTGGTAAAGGGGTTTACAGTGGATTATACATTCTCACAAACATTGATTTTAACATAATCAAGAATATTATTTTCACTAATGAGTTCATTGACTTTGTCAAGACACTCAAAAATTACAAAAGTGTTGGTTATTACACTTTTTCGTCTAAAAATTTAGAACTTTTTCTTAATTACAAACTCAAAGACTATAACGATGAACAACCAACAATTTCTGAAAATTATCTCCCTTTCATTTAAAAAATTCCTCGAAACAGGATCAAGAAGCAATGAAAAATTAAAAATTTTACATGGCGCCATAGCTAATGATTTAAGTCAAAGACTTGACAACACTTTTCAAATTTGTTCCCTTGGCTTCAAAGAAGGTAGAGAAGCAAAAATAGATGGTCGTTATATAGACAAAGTTGTAGATATAACAATTAAAAAAAATGGGAGTACTATTGCTGGAATAGGAGTAAAATTTGTCATGCAAAATTATTCTCAGAATTCAAATAATTATTTTGAAAATATGTTAGGAGAAACAGCAAATATCCGTTGCGCACAAATACCTTATTTTCAAATATTCATAATCCCAGAGAAGTTGCCTTATTATGACAATAATGGAAAAATAACGAAATGGGAATCATTTACTACACATAATGCGTTGAAATATATCATATTATCAAAAGATGATATCAACCAATTGCTTCACACACCAACAAAAACATTGTTGTTTGTTATTAAATTGCCAGACATAGAACAAACAATAGCGACAAGAAGTGAATATATTTCATCTTATTCAAAAATTGAAGAAATAGTTGTTTCTGAATCATTAAATTCATATGGACAATTTGATAACTCTGTTATATATAATAACTATGAAATGTTTGCACAAAAATTGGTTTACTACATATTATCGTTATAATCTAACAAATTTATAACTATGTGTAAGCAATAACCGCCGCAAATCGGGAAAATGAATTAATTAACTCGATTGATTCGGCTATCGTGGTTGTAGAAATAGAGGATATTTTGTGCAACGGTTTGTGCCATTTCGAGACGCGTTTCTATAGTTGCAGTTCCTGTGTGTGGTGCTAAAACGACGTTATCTAATTGCCGTAATTGTGGCGAAATTTTAGGTTCAAACTCAAAAACATCTAAACCGGCACCAAAAAGTTTTCCGTTTGTCAAATTGTTAACAAGCGCCTGTTCGTTGATAATGGCACCACGGGCTGTGTTGATAACTATGCAACCCTTTTTCATCAACGAAAATTCACGTTCGTCAATTAAATGATGAGTAGCAGCAGTGTAGGGTGTATGTAACGAAATAACGTCAGCAGTTTGCAATAGCTTCTCAAATGGCAGATATTCAGCTTGATAACGTTTTTCTGTTTCAGAATTCAACGGTGTTCGTTTGGTATAAACGATTTTCATACCGCAAGCAATAGCACGACGTGCCAAAGCCTGTCCGATATTTCCCATGCCAATAATGCCCAATGTCTTACCGTATAATGTTTTACCAAGATTGGTCATTACACCAAATTCTATGGTGTCTGTTTCGCGTAATTTTCTGTCTAATTCTGCTGTTCGACGTGCAACGGCAAGCATCAAATTCATAGCGTGTTCCGCCGTTGGTTCGATGACCGGATCAGGAGTATTTGTTACAAGAATATGATGGTCGGTTGCTGCCTGAATATCAACATTGTTAAAACCAACTCCAAAATTGGCAATTAGTTGCAAATTTGGAGATGACTCTATTAATTCTCTGTCTATCTTATAATTAAAAGCAGAAATCAGTACATCGGCAGACGGCAACAATTGCAGCAGTTCTTTTCTTTGAAAAGTAGCATTGCCAGGGAAAATAACCTTAAAATCGGCATTTAATATTTTAAAACCGTCTTTTGGTAATTGTGTGGTAACAATAATTATTTTCATCAATGTAAGATTTTGAATATCAATTCTCTCAATAAATCATTTTCTCCAACAGAAGCATTTTTGAATCCTTTACTTTTGGCATCTGTTTCACGTATAAAATCAATGATAAATACCACTTTTGCATAAGAATAGTGCCGTGATGCCTCCAAATAATCTTTCACAAAAAACGGGTTTATTCCCAAAGCAGAGGCAATTCCCATTTGGCTTTTATCTGTCAAACGGTGTAATTGAAGTAAATTAGTGAAAAAATTAAACAAAACACTGATGGTCAATATTAACGGATTGTTTTTTTTGTTTTTCCCAAAATAATCAACAATACGGTTCGATTTTAAAACTTGATGATATGCAAGAGCATTGACCAATTCAAAATTATTGTAATCCTTACTGATACCAATATTTTTTTCTACTAAATCGGCAGTAATGCAATTGTTCTGTATCTTGCCTGAAGCAATTAATTTATAAACCTCATTTACAATGCGTTCCAAGTCATTTCCTAAAAATTCGGCTAACATGTTGGCAGCTTTTAATTCTATCTGCAACTGTTTGGTTTTTAGTAAATTGCTAATAAAGGAAGGAATCTGGTTTTCATACAATTTTTTCGATTCGAAAACAATTCCGCTTTTGGCAAGCTCCAAACACACTTTTTTGCGTTTGTCTAGTGCTTTATATTTATGACAGAATACCAAAATTGTTGTTGGCTGCGGCTTTTGCAAATAAAAAACCAAATCATCATAATTGCTGATGTGTTGTGCCTCTTTAATTATAATAACCTGATGTGGAGCCATCATCGGATAGCGTTTGGCAGCAGCAATAACACTTGCCATATTTTCTACATCTTTACCATATATTACCATTTGGTTAAACTCTCTTTCTGCTTCCGATAATACATTGTTTTCAATATAATCTGAAATTTTGTCGATATAGTAAGGCTCTTCGCCCATAAGCATATATACGGGTGCATACTCTTTTTTCTGCAAAGAAGTCATTATTGACTCAAAAGTGATTGCCTGTTTAGCCATTATTCAAAACGTAAGTGCTTGATTGTTTTACTGTTATTTTTTATAGATTCTAAAGATTTAATACCAATTTTAAGATGTTCCTCCATAAAATTGGAAGTAACGTTTTTGTCGCTTGCTTCAGTTTTGATACCTTCAGGATGCATTGGCATATCGGAAATTAACAATAACGCGCCGGTAGGAATGGAATTAAAAAATCCGGCACTAAAAAGAGTTGCGGTTTCCATATCTATAGCCGAAGCCCGCATAGAACGCAACATTTCTTTAAATTTTTCATCGTGTTCCCACACACGTCGGTTTGTAGTATAAACAGTTCCCGTCCAATAGTCTTTACCAAAATCGCGCACATTCGACGAAACAGATCGTTGTAAGTTAAAAGCGGGTAGAGCAGGTACTTCTACAGGAAAATAATCGGCAGACGTTCCTTCGCCACGTATGGCAGCAATAGGCAAAATATAATCTCCAACATGATTTTTATCTTTCAAACCGCCACATTTGCCTAAAAACAACACGGCTTTAGGCTCTATTGCCGACAATAAATCCATAATCAAAGCAGCATTGGGGCTGCCCATTCCAAAATTAATAATAGTAATATTGTCAGCAGAAGCATTTATCATATTTTTATCGCGACCACAAACAGGAACATCAAATATCTTAGCAAACAGTTCCACGTATTTATTGAAATTAGTCAATAAAATATATTCTCCGAAATCTTTCAATTCTCGTCCGGTATATCGAACGAGCCAATTATCAACTATCTCTTTTTTTGTTTTCATTCTAATAGAATTTTAGAAAATTGTTGTAACTTTGTCTTATCAATTCATTTATTACTCTTCTATGGAACGCCTAAACCTGCCTGCTTATACTTTTAAAATAGAACGAATGGGTAATAAATATACTATTTTTGATTGTATTCGCAGAAAACATGTAGCATTAACGCCGGAAGAGTGGGTCAGACAAAACGTTGTTCAATATTTGATTTCAGAAAAACATTTTCCTCAAACACGCATCAACAACGAAATATCTATTGAATTTAACGGATTACAAAAACGATGCGATACGGTCGTGTATGATAACGAATTTAATCCGTTGATGATTATCGAATATAAAGCTCCACATATTTCCTTATCACAAAAAACTTTGGATCAGGCTGCCGTATATAATTTAAAACTTAATGTCAAATATCTGTTATTGAGTAACGGAATGCAACATATTTTCTGCAAAATTGATTCCGCAAATAAGCGGTTTGAATTTATTCAGGAAATTAGTGATTATTCAATGTTATAAATTTTACTTCTTTTTGCCGTTACTGTTACCCATTTTTCGCGTTTTATTCAAATCTCTGTGACTGGCTAATTGCATTTTACTTTCATCCAAGTCTATTTTACCATGCGAAAGTTCCTTTAAATCCTTGAATACTTTAGTGTCGGTAACACTTTCTTTGTTCCAAATCAACAAATTTTTTTTCATCTGATTGGCAATAATTCTTATCAACGCCTCTTTTTCTACGCCTTCCGGCATTTCTACCGCTTTGGCTATCAATTCCTGAATAGTTCTACCATATTGTAGATAAGCAATATGGCTCTTTTTTGTAAAAATTTTATCAGGCGCCGTTCGAAGTGTATTTGGTTTCAAAATTTCATACGGATAGTCAATATCCAATTTAAAATTTGACATCAAAGCCAAATGATCCCATAATTTATGTTTGAAATCCTGAATATCACGCAAGTATGGAAAAAGATTTCCCATAATATCGATAATGGTTTTGGCACAACGAGTACGTTCTTCTTTATCTTTTATGGTTATGGCATAATCTACCATTTCTTGAATATTTCTGCCATATTCCGGCAATATCAGGCTGTCTTTCGGAGCATATTTTATAAGTTCTGACATAAAATTATAATTTAGGTTTGGCAACTGTTGCCATAAATTCTTTTAAATAAAACGGTTCAAAATAAGCAACATCTTCAAACTGTCTATTTTCAAAAGCAATTTCCGCTAAAGGAAACATATCTTTGGCAGAAGGCACAATGTTGTCTATTAAAAAAGTTGTTGTATCAGCTAATAACTCCACACACTTGTTGGCTCCATTGCCAAAAAAATAGAAATTATGTTCTGTTCCTCGAAAATCCGACATAAAGGATTTATCTACAATAGAAGCTGATGTCGGAACAATTTGTTTTAAATGTTTGTTATAGCAGACCGAATATACTTCCATACGTCTGGCATCTATCATAGGACAAAGTATATCGTTTTGGTTAAACTGCTTATGATGGATTGCACCATTAGCCATAATTTTTAAAGTATCAACGGCAATTAGCGGAATCCCTGCACCAAAACAGAGACCTTTGGCAGAAGAAACTCCTATGCGCAAACCGGTATAAGATCCGGGACCGGAACTAACCGCCACCGCATCCAATTTTAAATCATTTGATTTGACAAAATCTAAAGTTTCCTGTATAAAAAGCGGTAAATTCACCGCATGTGACATTCCCTCGGAATGAATCAGTTCCAACAGACATTCACCATTTTGTGATAAAACGGTAGAACAAACTTCTGTCGAAGTTTCAATGTTTAATATCGTTGCCATAGTTAATCTGCAAAGGTAATAAAAAGTTTTATTAATCTGTAAATTCTTTGTATTTTTGCACTTCTATTTTGAACTTAAGGGGTGATAGTGTCCTATAATCAAGAAAAAAGACAAATTAAGCACACATGACAACCGATTATTTTACATTAGACGACATAAACGCCTATCTTTTTAAAAACAAAAAACTGATAATCAGCAAGGAACAAATGCAGGCTGTAACCGACTGCTACAATTTTCTACAGGATTTCTCTACACACAAAATCATTTACGGCATCAATACAGGCTTTGGTCCTATGGCTCAATACCGCATTAACGATGCCGACTTGGAAGCTCTGCAATATAACATTATTCGCAGCCATTCCACCGGTGCAGGCAAACCACTTGATCCGCTGTATGTAAAAGCAGCTATGATTGTTCGTCTCAGCACCTTTTTGCAGGCAAAATCGGGTGTACATCCTGAAATAGTACAACTATTAGCCGAATTTATCAACCGCGATATCTGTCCTTTTATTCCGGAACATGGGCTTAATACAATATGCCGAAGAACACGATATTGACTATCAAAAATCAAGCATACGGCGTATTATCGGCATTGGAGAAGGATTGCGCAATCAGGATTTCAGTCTGAATCTGTTAGGCAGCAAAATAAAGAACAAGTGGGACGTTGATTTGTTCGCCACCTATTCTTCTACCGAAATGGGAGCTACTTTTTCCGAATGCCCATGTGGCTGTGGAGGTCATCATCATCCGGATTTGCTGATTATTGAAATTATTGGCGAAGATAACAGGCCTGTTCTTTCCGGTGAAATTGGTGAAATTGTTATTACGACCTTAGGTGTTGAAGGAATGCCACTCTTACGTTTCCGTACGGGAGATATGGCCGGCATTCACACTGAACCTTGCCAGTGCGGACGACAGACAGTCCGTATCAGCCCGCTGATTGGCCGAAAAAATAATATGGTAAAATATAAAGGAACGACACTTTATCCGCCAGCCATTAATGATGTACTTGATAATACCGAATATGTAGCCAATTATGTTGTGGTAGTGCGTGATTCGGATGCCGGCACCGATGAAGTGGTAGTACGTATTGGTCTGAAAAAGGATTTTCATTATGCAAAATTGGCGACCAACATTGGTGAAGCCGAGTCGTCCATCATCAAAGATCTAAAAGATCGTTTTCGTGCACGTATCCGTGTTGCGCCCATTGTGGAAATTTTGCCGATAGACCTGATACAAAAAATCAACTATCCGGCACAGTCACGCAAACCTATCAAATTTATTGACGAACGAAAAAGTCATAAGAGTAGGGATGTATTGTCTATATAAAAACTATAAAATATAGAGAATACATAATTATTATTAAAGAATTGATAATTATCAAACTTTAATAAATAAACCAACCAAGCCATCAATCTAGGTAAATACAATTACTTATCAAATAAAAGAACTATATTTGTACTCTATAACGAACAATTATTACGTTGTGTTTTTATTTATTAAACTTGAAGATTAATTCAGCAAATTCAAATAACAAAATATAACACAATTTATTTTTCTCAATTTCTACAAATACAAATCAAACTACACTGCTATTATTTGGCAAAAACTTGCAACTAAATGAGAAACCATGACAAACGAATTTGATGAGATACGTCCATATTACGACAGTGAAATTCCTGCTGCCATGCAGCGGATGGCGGCAGACCCGTTACTGCACAAGGTAGCCGAATTTTTAATGCCAAATACGCCTTTTGAAGAAGTGCAGCATCTATTCCGATCTATCCGGACAACGGAAGAATTTCAGAAAAAAATCATGTATGAAGCGGTCCATGCAGTTGCCAAAAAAACTACTGACGGGTTTACAACCGAAGGATTTGAGCATTTGAATCCAAACGAATGTTATCTGTTTGTCGCTAATCATCGCGATATTGTATTAGATGCATCATTACTGCAAATAGCACTGGTTGATCACGACATGCGCACCAGCGAAATCACTTTCGGAAGTAATTTGATGAAACCTCAGTTTGTCGTTGACTACGGAAAATCAAATAAGATGTTCAAAGTAGTAAGAGGTGCCAACATGCGCGATTTTCTAACCAACAGTCAATTGCTTTCACGCTATATGCGCGGAAAAATTGAACGAAAGGAAGATTCGGTATGGATTGCCCAGCGAAACGGACGCACCAAAAACGGAATTGATGCAACCGATCAGGGAATTATAAAAATGTTTGCCATGAGCGGAAGCGGCAATGTCCTCGAATCCATCGAATCACTGCATATTGTCCCGGTAGCTATTTCGTATCAGATTGAACCTTGCGACAGTCTGAAAGCACACGAATTATACTTCAGCCGAAAAGGTCCGTATGTAAAATCACCAATGGAAGACCTGAACAGTATTATAACAGGTATCTTACAGCCAAAAGGGAAAGTGCACATGCAAATTATGCCATGCATTAACGAGCGTCTGAAATCGTTGGAGAAACTTACCAAAAACGAATTATACAAAGGAGTAGCAGAGCTTATTGACGAAGAAATTTCAGCAGGTTATAAACTATATGACAACAACTACATTGCGTATGATTTGCTGCATCAAACTAACCAATATGCAGACAAATATACACCCGAAGCCAAAGAACGTTTTCAGGTACACCAAAACAAAATATTAGCATTGTTGCCAATACTAAATGATGAAATTAGCACTATTTTCTTAGAGATATATGCCAATGCGCTGCATTAATTTGTTTTATTAGAATTTTACAAAAGGTATCGAAATAAGTTGTATTTTTGTACAAGTAACTAAAAATATTATAATCATTATGATTCAATCAATGACCGGCTTTGGAAAAGCCACCTGCGAATATGGCAGCAAAAAAATTGTAATCGAAGTTAAATCACTCAACAGTAAACAATTAGATATTTCTACACGCATCGCAAATTTGTATCGTGAAAAAGATATTGAACTACGTAACGCAATTGCGCAAAAATTGGAACGAGGCAAAATAGACTTTACACTTTCTGTACAAGATATCGTTGCGGAGCAAACTACGGCTATAAACAAGCCACTAATAGAATCTTATTTTCAGCAAATACAAGACCTTTCAAAAGAATTAGGAATAAACACGCCATCTAATTGGATGGAAATACTACTTCGCTTCCCAGACGTTCTTAAAACAGAAGCTAAGACGTTAGATGAAGCAGAATGGGCTGCAGTACAAATAGCATTGAACGAGGCCTTTGACAAAATAATAGCATTTCGGAAAGCCGAAGGAGCGGCTATGGAAAAAATGTTTAAGGAAAAAATTACACGTATCGGCGAACTGTTAGCCGAAGTTGATGTTTATGAACAAGAACGTGTGGCAAAAATAAAATCACGTTTAGAAGAAGATATGCGCAGTATTCAAGACAAAGTGACAATCGATAAAAACCGTTTTGAACAAGAAATGATATTCTACATCGAAAAATTAGATGTTAATGAAGAAAAAGTGCGCTTAAAAACACACCTGAATTATTTTCTTGAAACTATGGAACACGGCACATCGCAAGGCAAAAAATTAGGATTTATTGCGCAAGAAATGGGACGCGAAATTAATACACTCGGTTCAAAATCCAACCATAGCGAAATGCAAAAAATAGTGGTAAAAATGAAAGACCAATTGGAACAGATAAAAGAACAGGTACTGAATGTGCTTTAAATATCAAATCAATTATGAGTGGTAGATTAATCATATTTTCAGCACCATCAGGCGCAGGCAAAAGTACCCTTGTTCAATCGTTAATAGATTCCGGAATAGAATTTAGTTTTTCTGTATCTGCCACAAGCAGGCAACCACGTGGTAATGAACGTAATGGTGTAGAATACTATTTTTTAACGCCTGATGAATTTAAACGTAAAATAAATACCGATGAATTTGTTGAATATGAAGAGGTGTATCCTGACTGTTTTTATGGTACATTGAAATCGGAACTGCAAAAAAAATTGGACGAAGGGAAAAATATGTTGTTTGATGTAGATGTGGTTGGCGGCTTGAATATCAAAAAACAATATGGCAATCAAGCATTGGCTATTTTTATTATGCCACCTTCAAAAGAAAAATTACGTGAAAGATTGATTAAACGCAGTACAGATTCTGAAGAAATGATAGAAAAACGGATTGCCAAAGCTGACTGGGAAATGACATTTGCACCTCAATTTGATATTGTAATAGTTAACAATATTTTGGAAGAAGCAAAAAAACAAGTCGAAACAACCGTACGTCATTTTTTGTCACATTGATTTTTTTCGCATGCAAAAACATCTACATATCGGACTTTATTTCGGGTCATTCAATCCGATTCATAATGGACATCTATCTTTAGCTAATTATTTGATAGACAATAATTATGTAGATGAAATATGGTTGGTCGTTTCTCCACAAAATCCTTTTAAACAAAATAAATTGCAGCTTCCGGCACAAACACGTTTTTCGCTGGCAAAAAAAGCTGTTGGTAATTATCAACATATTAAAGTAAGTGATATTGAATTTGACTTGCCACAACCAAATTATACCATTAATACATTACGAATTTTATCACAAACATATCCATTATATAAGTTTTCACTGATAATAGGTGCTGATAATGTAAATGAGTTTAACCGTTGGAAATCATACGAAGATATTTTAAAAAATTATTCTGTGCTCGTATATCCACGCACTGAGTATCCGATAAATGAATTATTACCTTCAATGTATTTACTGAAAAAAGCTCCATTATTTCCTTTTTCGTCCACTACGGTGCGTGAAAAAATTATGAATGGTGAAGATATTTCCAAATTAGTCCCTGCATCAATAAAAGATCAGTGTATAGAACTTTATATTCAAATGCCATAACCGTTACTAAAATCTCCAATTTTATGAATGAACACTGGCTCTCTTTACCTTTAACTGATCCAATAGCTATTTTTCTATTGGTATTGTTGATTATATTGTGCGCACCGGTCTTCAATAAATTAAAAATTCCCCATATTGTTGGTCTGATACTGGCTGGTGTGCTCTTAGGTCCTCATGGACTTAATGTCTTGGCAAACGATCAAAGTTTTGAGCTATTTGGCAAAGTTGGTATTTTGTACATTATGTTTTTAGCGGGATTAGAAATAGATCTCAATACCTTTAAAAAAAACAGTACAAAAGGTGCCATCTTTGGAATGTATACGTTTTTAGTGCCAATGATTATTGGTGTCTTGTCAGGAATATATTTACTTCATTTTGATTTTCTTACATCTGTTCTATTGGCCAGTATGTATGCCTCTCATACTCTAATTGCGTATCCATTGGTCAGCCGCATGGGAATATCTAAAAGTCGTTCGATCAGCATTACGGTTTCAGGCACAATTATAACAGTTACATTAGCATTGCTTATATTAGCCATCATTGTAGCTTTAAACAAAAGCCAGATGAATGCTGCTTTTTGGATTAAATTAGGCGTTTCATCATGTATCTTTGTATTCGTCGTATTTTTTCTGTTTCCAAAAATTGCCCGTTATTTCTTAACACGTTATAGCGATGGTATTGTACAATATATTTTTGTACTTGCTTTAGTTTTTGCAGCTTCTCTGTTAGCTCAATTGGCTGGTTTGGAAGGTATTTTAGGGGCTTTTTTTGCCGGACTGATATTGAATCGATTTATCCCGAGTGTTTCGCCACTGATGAATCGGGTAGAATTTATAGGTAATGCTATTTTTATACCGTTTTTCCTTATCAGTATAGGAATGATGGTGAATATAAGAAGCTTTTTTGATGGTTTTCAGGCACTTTGGGTTGCAATTGTTATGTCTGTTGTAGCAACCTTCTCAAAATGGTTGGCAGCTTTTTTAACGCAAAAAAACTGCCGTCTGACTTCTACCGAAGGAATGCTTATTTTTGGTTTGAGCAACGGACAAGCTGCCGCAACATTGGCTGCTGTAATGATTGGCTACAACCTTGGATTATTGAACGAAAATGTGCTGAATGGAACGATTGTTATGATTTTAGTCACTTGTGCTATTAGCTCTATTGTAACAGAAAAAGCAGCCCGAAAATTAGCATTGGAAGAAGTGCGTACGGAAAAAAGTTTCAGAACAGATATACAAGATCGGATTTTAATTCCTATTGCCAATCCTAAAACAATGTCACAATTAATCGATGTCGGAAATTTAATAAAACGTCCCAGCAATAAAAAAGGGCTTTTTGCATTAAATATCGATTTCTTGAACGATGAAAATGTTGTCGGAAGCAAATTGATGGAAAGTGCTTGTAAAATAGCAGCTTCTACAGAAAACGAGTTGGTTCCTATATTCAAAAATGATGTAAATGTCCCCAACTGCATCATAGAAACTATGTGCGAAAATAAAATTACAGATTTAGTGCTTGGAATAAACCAACAAAAAAATTCGGGGAACTTTTTTAACTCTATCATAGAACGTATCACTTATGACTCGTATGAAAATATATTAATTTATGGATCCAAACAACCTTTTAATAAAGTAAAACGTTTAGTAATAGCAGTTCCAAGTAAAGCAGAATTTGAGGAAGGTTTTGAACTTTGGTTTGAACGCATGAAGAATTTTGCTGTTCAATTGGGACTAAAAATAGTATTTTTCACCAACAACGAAACAAAACAAGTTTTATCTAAAATGTGTGATAACTACAAAAATCTAAATGTTTCCTATCAGAAACTGATGCGCTGGGAAGATTTTTTGATCATAACCAAGGCAACCAATGAACATGATGTTGTCGCCGTGATTTCTGCGCGTAAATACACTTTGTCATATAATCCTTTATTAGAAAAAGTACCATACTATTTAACCAAATATTTTTCTGAAAATAATTTTTTCCTGATTTTCCCAAAACAAACGCTTTCGCATGAAACAACCGGTAAACTTTTCAATCCTTTGCATGTTTAAACAAATACGAAATGTATATTAAATCATTATTTAATTATCAGAGACGAGCCACACTTAATGTAAAAGTGGGACAGTTAGGAATTGGAGGAGTGTATCCAATCCGGATACAATCGATGGCCAACACAAATACCAATGACATTAACGATTCGGTAGCACAAACAATGCAGATTACATCTGTCGGAGGCGATCTGGTACGTTTTACAACACAAGGGCTTCGTGAAGCCGAGAGTTTGGCTAAAATTCATGATATATTACGGGAAAAACATATTTTGGTTCCATTAGTGGCAGATGTACATTTCAATCCAAAAGTAGCAGAAGCGGCTGCATGCCACGTAGAAAAAGTTCGCATTAATCCCGGAAATTATGTTACAAGTAAACATGGAGAATATACAGAGGAAGAATGGAATAATGAATTACAAAAAATCCATGAAAAATTCTCTAAATTATTGACTATTTGTAAAGAACACGGCACGGCGTTGCGTATTGGTGTTAATCATGGTTCATTATCACCACGTATTTTAAATCGTTACGGCGATACTCCAAAAGGTTTGGTCGTTTCTTGTATGGAATTTTTACAAATATGTAAAGAAGAAAATTTTAATAATATCATTCTTTCTGTAAAATCTTCCAATACTTTAGTAATGGTACAAGCTGTACGTTTGTTGGTAGAAACAATGAATAATGCCGGTATGAATTTTCCTCTGCATTTAGGTGTAACGGAGGCGGGCGAAGGAGAAGACGGACGCATAAAATCGGCCGTAGGTATCGGCACTTTGTTGGCAGATGGAATAGGTGATACCATACGTGTTTCTTTGAGTGAAAATCCGGAATGTGAAATACCTGTAGCACGCAAATTAGTGGACTATATCACATCACGCATAGAACATAAGCCAATTGACGGACACATATCTCCCAACTTTAACAATTACACCTATCATCGGCGTGTTACTTCGTCTGTCCAAGCCATTGGAGGTAATAATCAAATAGCAGTAATTGGCACACAAAAAACGAACAATAATACTTGTGCACCGGATATTTTTCTTGATGAAATTCCCGAAATATGTGAAATAACCTATTCCGACTTAACCGCCAACTATATAAATCAATTGAAAAACAAACAAAATGTTGTCATTTTACTACGTTCATATCATCAAAATCCAATCGGAGAAATGCGTGCCGTTTTTCATCGTCTGTTAACGGAGAAAATAAATCACCCCGTCATTATTGCTTTTGATTATGTAGAATCTAAATTGGAAAATTTACAAATAAAAGCTGCTGCTGATTTTGGCGCATTGTTGTTAGATGGCTTTGGCGATGCCATTTTGCTGACAAATAACAACAAAAGCATTTCAGCAGATGCTGTTTATTCAACAGCTTTTGGTATTTTACAGGCGACTCGTGTCAGAATAAGCCGAACAGAATATATCTCTTGCCCAAGCTGTGGACGAACTTTATTCGATTTACAAACAACTGTTGCCAAGGTAAAAGCAGCAACTGCACATCTAAAAAACCTGAAAATCGCAATAATGGGATGCATTGTAAATGGTCCCGGAGAAATGGCAGATGCCGATTATGGCTATGTTGGAGCAGGGAAGGGTAAAATTAGTTTATACCGAAAAAATGTATGCATAGAAAAAAATATACTGGAAGAAAATGCCATCACAAAATTAATGGAACTTATCAGAAAAGACCAAATGATGGAAAAATAGTATATTAAAAAATGGAAATAAAACAAATTACTAAAAAACAAAACGAAAAACCGCTTTTTTAGGCGGTTTTTTTTGTTTATCTTTGCCAAAAATTATAAAATGATAGAATTAATCCCTGCCATTGATATTATTAACGGAAAATGCGTAAGATTGTCACAGGGCAACTATGACCAACAAAAAAACTATCAAAAAGATCCGCTTGCCATGGCAAAAGACTTTGAAAATCATGGCATAAGACGTCTTCATTTGGTAGATTTGGATGGTGCAAAAGCTCAACACATTGTAAATTATAATGTGTTAGAAAAAATTGCATTACACACGCAATTAACGATTGATTTTGGAGGAGGATTAAAAAGTAATGAAGATTTGCGCATTGCCTTTGAGTCGGGAGCTTCCATGATAACGGGAGGCAGCATAGCCGTAAAAAACGAATCGTTATTTACAGAATGGTTAGCAAAATTTGGAAACGAAAAGATTATATTGGGAGCAGATGTAAAAGACGAGAAAGTAAGTGTTACAGGATGGACAGAAACTACAGATATCCAACTCATTCCGTTTATAGAAAACTACCAAAAAAAAGGTATTAAACAAATAATTTGTACCGATATAAGTAAAGACGGAATGCTTCAAGGAGTTTCTATTGATTTGTACAAGAAAATTTTAAAACAAATTCCTGATATACATCTTATTGCAAGTGGAGGTGTCGCTTCGTGGAAAGATATTGAAACCTTGGAAGAAGCCCACATTCCGGCAGTTATATTCGGAAAAGCGTTTTATGAAGGAAACATAACATTGGCAGAAATAGAGAAATATATATTATAATTTTTGATGAAAATAATATGACTATGAACTTGGATTTTGATAAAATGGGAGGGTTGGTGCCGGCTATCGTTCAAGATGCAAATACCAACAAAGTGCTAATGCTCGGCTTTATGAATCAGGAAGCATTAGACAAGACACGAGAACTTGGAAAAGTAACATTCTATAGCAGAACAAAACAACGTCTGTGGACAAAAGGCGAGGAGAGTGGTAACTTTTTGAATGTAGTGGATATTTTGGCGGATTGCGACAAAGATACACTGCTCATAAAAGTTCATCCGGTTGGACCGGTGTGCCATACAGGGAGCGATACTTGCTGGGGCGAAGATAATAAAGAAGATATTATGTTCCTAAAATATTTACAAGATTTTATTTGTCGCCGTTACAAAGAAATGCCCGAAAACTCTTATACCACATCGCTATTTCAGAAAGGAATTAACCGTATGGCACAAAAAGTTGGCGAAGAAGCAGTAGAAACGGTTATAGAAGCAACCAATGGAACGGGCGATCGACTAATTTATGAAGCTTCAGATTTAATTTATCATTTAATCGTTTTATTGACTTCTAAAGGTTATTGTATAGAAGATTTAGCTCGAGAACTAAAAAGCCGTCATAAAGGATAAGTCGACACTTTCTCTCAATATTTTATGACCAAATTTGTACAAATTTGGTTTTTTTTGTACCATATTTTTGCCCCTAAATAGTTATTTTTATACCTCTATAAGCTAATTGACAACTTTTTGTGCAATCAGCCCCCTTTTTTTTGGTTATGTGCAAAATTGTAAGTTATTTTGCAGAACCAAAATTTAACCAAAATGAATAAATCAACAATCCATTACTTATCGTACTTGGAACATTCCATCAAAAGCTATTGGAATGAACCGGCCGTAAGCGATTTCGATTCGTCTTATACATTATCATATGGCGAATTAGCAGAAAAAATTGCACGCTTACATATTTTATTTCAACAAAGTGGGCTCCAAAAAGGAGACAAAATTGCCATTTGCGGACGCAACTGTGCTAATTGGGCGGTCAGCTTCTTGGCCGTCAGCACCTATGAAGCTATTGCAGTTTCTATTTTACCGGAATTTCCCACCAAAAGTATTCATGCATTAGTAAATCATTCCGAAGCAAAACTGCTATTTGCCGGATCTGTAGTTAGTAAAGCAATAAATGCAGAAGAAATGCCAAATCTTATTGGCATTATCTCTATGAATAATTTTGAATTACTCAAAGCAAATACCCGGCAAGTGGAAAATGCCTATCAACAATGGGAAAGTGCTTTTAAAGAAAAATACCCCAACGGACTTTCCATTGACGAAGTATCTTATCCCAAAGACAACATGGACGACCCTGCTGTAATCAACTACACTTCAGGCACAACCAGCGATCCTAAAGGGGTTATCTTATCATACCGAAGTCTTAGCTCCAATGTACAATTTGGACAAGATCGTATTCCCAACAAACCAGGATGGAGCATGGTTTCCATGTTACCGTTAGCTCATATGTTTGGGATGACATTTGAATTTGTTTATCAATTAGCCGGAGGATGCCATGTGTATTTCTTAAGTAAAACACCATCTCCACAAATTTTGATGAAAGCATTTGCCGATGTACATCCTTATATGATACTGACAGTGCCATTAGTCATTGAAAAAATCTTTAAGAAAACCGTATTCCCTGTTATTAATAAACCAATAATTCGCATACTTTGGTACACTCCGTTTATTAAAAATGTAATCCGTAAAAAAGTGTACACCAAACTAATGGATGCTTTTGGCGGCAAGTTATTGCATTTAATTATAGGCGGAGCAGCACTAAATCGCCAAGTAGAACGCTGTTTAAAACAAATCAAGTTCCCTTATACCGTAGGATATGGTATGACGGAATGTGGTCCCATTTTAGGATACGAAGATTGGACACAATTCAAAGCAAAATCATGTGGTAAAGCCGTAGACAGAGTAGTGGTCCGTATTGATTCTGAGCGTCCGACCAAAGATGTTGGAGAAATATTAGTACGTGGTGAAAATGTTATGCAGGGATACTATAAAAATCCGGAAGCAACCAAAGCCGTTTTTACTGAAGATGGCTGGATGAAAACAGGTGATTTGGGAATTATAGACTCAGAAGGAAATATTTTTATCAGAGGACGCAATAAAAGTATGATTTTAGGCGCATCAGGACAAAATATCTATCCCGAAGAAATAGAAGATAAACTCAATACTTTGCCTTTTGTTTTAGAATCAGTAGTGGTAGAACGCAAAGGTAAATTGGTAGCATTAGTATATCCTGATAATGACACATTTACCAAAGAAAACGTGCGTTTTAAAGATATTAAAGAACAAATGCAACACAATATAATACGTTTAAATCGTATTTTGCCACCATTCTGCCGCGTTACTGAAATTGAATTGGTAGATAAAGAGTTTGAAAAAACGCCGAAACGCAGTATTAAACGCTTTATGTATTCATAAACACAGATTAAAACGATATACATTAAAATAATAAACGCGGACTTTTTAGTCTGCGTTTATTATTTTTAAATGAACAGAGTAGAGTAGAAGAATTGATTATTTCTTTTCCTTAACTGCTAAAATTTCGTCAACTACAAATTCACTCACTCCTCGCCAAGGTAATGGTGCCAAATACTCTGTATAATGCAATTCCACTTCTTTGCCACTACAACGCATTAACGAATCGGCCACAGCCTTATCATCCACAGAAAATTTAAATTCATACGATTGGATAGTACCAGCTGTTTGACCTTTAAAACCGCTCTGAATCAACTTTCCTTCATAAGTTTTAAAAACATATCCTTTATAAACAAGATAGTTAAGTTCTCCGGCTTTTACACCTTCACCAAACACAAAATAAAAACGAAAATAAAAGAAAGCGACTAATACTAACACTACAATTGTAGATGTAATCGTAATAACTTTAGCTTTGGTTGTCATGATTCTAAAAATTAAAAATGTGTTTAAAATTAATTTTCAAAGATAGTACCTTTCATTCATTTTTTTACTATTTTTACAAAAAAATCCTACAACATTTTTTTAGAAAAAACAAATTATTATGAAATCAGATTTAGTAACTATTGCAATTCTTTCAATAGCAGAATCAAATAAATTAAGGCAACAATTGACAAAAGCCGATGAATTCTTACAATTTATAGATTTAAATGACTCCTTGCAAAGAGTATGCGTCCAAGAACAACATGTACTAAAAGTTATAAAATTAATGAATACTTGGAACAAACGGAAAACAATAGAGAATGCATCCAATTCCAACACATTGCTTATTCCTATTGATTTTTCAAGTTATTCCTTCAAAACATGTGAAGTCGGATTTCGTTTAGCCCAACAATTAGATGCCACTATTACATTATTATACACATACTGTTCTCCAAGTCTTTCATTTACAGTTCATTCCGATGATGAAATAGCAGAAATACTGATACAGTCCGGTAAAGATATTGATAAATTAACGACTGAAATATACAGTAAAATCAAGCAGAATGAACTTCCTAACATTCAGTTTTCATATAATATACAAGAAGGTCTTCCCGAAGAAGTTATCATTGATATGGCTGCTAAAATACATCCATCATTGGTTATTATGGGAACACGGGGACAAAGTCAGAAAGAGTATGATTTAATTGGTAGTGTTACAGCAGAAGTTATTGAACATTGTAGTGTGCCTGTTTTAGCTATTCCTGAATCAATATTTGCAGAAACAACTTCTTTAAAAAATGTTTTATTTGCTACCAATTTTGATGATAGAACTTTGATATCATTTACAAACATGATGAATTTAATAGGTAAACTGGATTTTAAATTGTTTTTTGCGCATTTTGCATCACAAAAAGATGCGTGGAATGAAATTAAACTTTCAGGAATAAAACACTATTTTGCAAAAAATTATCCTAATATAGAAACTGATTATTCAATTATCTCAGATAAATCTGGAGATATACTTCTTGGTTTTGATAAGTTCGTTAAAGAACACAAAATCAGCCTCATCATTTTAAATACACACAAACGAAATTTGTTTGCACAGTTGTTTAATCCTAGTATTGCACGCAAAATGGTATTTCACGCTCAAACTCCAATATTAGTATTTCATACATGATATTTTGACGCCATTACCTTTTTTCCGATAATTTACATTATGTTAAATAGATTATTCGGAACAACATCTCTTCTATAAAAAAATCCCAACATAAAATTGTTGGGATTTTTTTATAGAATGTCTCTGCTTTATAACTCATTAATCAGTTCTGTTATTTTATCATATTTCTCCATGTCTTTAAATCTGTAGTATAACCCACGGAGCATTTTGAGATTATCCCGATCTTTCGGATCTAATTGTACTGCTTTTTCAAATAATGGCAATGCTTCTTTAAAAGCCTCATTTGCCTTCTTTTTTTCTATTTCATACACTTTAGAATCTTTAACATTAGCCGCACGTTCCTCCATTTTCATAGCATTTTTCATCAATATGGCTCCTTTTCTTCCCCATGCAGAAGCCATATCCGGTTTTAATGAAATAGCCTTGTCAAAATACTTAATAGCTTCACCTGCCTTATCCATCACTTCCATCACACTGCCTTTAACATAATAATATTCTGCATTATTTGGATTTTTTTCAATGGCTTTATCTAAATATTCCAAACCTTCTTCTTGCTGATTATTAAATATCAAGTAATTAATTAATGTTCCTAAGAAAAATGGTTCGTTGGGATAATTAGCATGTCCATCTTTTAAAATGCGGACAAAATTAGCGGTATCTTTCTCTTGAGCATAAATATCGTACAGATATTGATAAATTTTATTACCTTCAAATCCCTTATCTTTGATTTCTTCGTAAATGACAGCTGCTTTCTTATTGTCTTCCAATATGTTGGCACAAACAGCTGTATAATATCTAATTTGGTAATAAACAGAATCTTTAATAATCGGTTCTGTTGATTTTATCATCTCTAAATCAGGAATTGCAGTATGTGTTTCAAAAGCATCAATAGCACGTTGATAATTTTTTTCACCATACACGTATACTCCATAATTAAAGAATGTTGCATTCATGTAATAATCACGTATAGTAGCAGCAATTCTTTTGGCATATTTAGGTTTAATTTTTCCTTTTTCATTAGGAAGAAAATCCTTTTCGTACGCAGGCAAATAATAGGAATAAGATTTTAAAGCTGCTTCTCCTTGTTTCACAACATCAGGTTGTTGACCTATCAATTGTTTATTGGTTTCCGCTTCTGCTATTTTCTCATACACTAAACCTGCTACATACCATGTCTCGGCTAAATCTTTGGTTGTCGAATCTTGTAATGCTGCATTGATAGCTTCTTTTGCTCCTTCAAAATCAGGAGTCTCTGCTAATGCTCTGTTTTTTGCCTTAGATACATTTGATTTTTGAGCATTGCCCACTGCAAATAAACAACAAGTGATTGCTACAGTTAAAAATACACGTTTCATAATTTTTTTTGTTTTATAAAATGTTACATTAATTTGTTTTTAAAGTATGATGATTATTCGGTTACTTGTGTTGCATTATCATCATCTGATAATTCTTCAACGATATTGTCTTCATGTGTTACTTTGCATACAGACGCTATTTCATCGTTACGTTTTTCCAGATTAATTAATCTGACACCCTGTGTCGCTCTGCCCATTACACGTAAACTTTCTACAGCAAGACGAATAACAATACCGGATTTATTGATAATCATAAGATCATTATCGTCAGAAACATTTTTGATGGTAACTAATTTTCCTGTCTTGTCCGTAATATTAATAGTCTTTACTCCTTTTCCACCACGGTTTGTGATACGATAATCATTTAAGTCGGAACGTTTCCCATATCCTAACTCTGAAACTACAAGAATATTCTCTGTAGTTTCAGAACCTACACAAATCATGCCAACTACTTCATCTTGGTCTCCATCTAACATCATACCACGAACTCCGGTTGCAGTTCTTCCCATTTGTCTGACTTTTGATTCATTAAAACGAATAGCCCGTCCATTTTTATTGGCAATAATAACCTCGTCATTACCATTAGTCAATCGTACCTGTATTACCTGATCATCTTCGCGTATGGTGATAGCATTCACTCCATTTTGACGTGGACGTGAATAAGCATCCAGCAATGTTTTTTTCACAACTCCGCTTTTGGTACAAAACATTAAATAATGGGAGTTGTTGAATTCGGCATCTTGCAAATTTTTAACACGAATAAAAGCATTTACTTTATCGTCGGAGCTGATATTCAAAAGATTTTGAATTGCTCGTCCTTTGCTTGTCTTATTACCTTCAGGTATTTCATATACTTTGAGCCAATAGCAGCGTCCTTTTTTGGTAAAGAACATCATAGTATTGTGCATTGAAGCAGGATAAATGTATTCAATAAAATCTTCGTCGCGCGAAGAGCTACCTTTTGAGCCAACACCACCCCTATTCTGTGCTTTAAATTCTGATAATGGCGTACGTTTGATATATCCTAAATGAGAAATGGTGAGAATCATTTCTTCATCTGCATAAAAATCTTCAGGATTAAAATCTTCTGAAGCATACACAATTTCAGAACGACGTGCATCTCCATATTTTTCTTTTACTTCTATCAACTCTTGTTTGATTATATCCATACGAAGTTCCACATGTGCCAAAATTTCTTCCAACTCTTCAATACGTTTCAATAAGGCATCATATTCAGCACGCAGTTTATCCTGTTCCATGCCGGTTAATTGTCGCAATTTCATTTCGACAATATAAGCAGCCTGCCTGTCAGACAATTTGAAGCGTTCTATCAAACGTTGCTGCGCTTCAGCCGGAGTTTTAGAATTGCGTATGATAGCGATTGCTTCATCTAAATTATTCAATATTATCATACAGCCTTCCAACAATTCGGCACGTTCTTTGGCTTTTGCCAACTCAAATTGTGTACGGCGAGTTACCACTTCATGACGATGTTCTACAAAATAATGAATTAAGTCTTTTAAATTTAACAAGCGGGGGCGTCCATGCACCAAAGCAATATTGTTGATGCTGAATGAGGACTGTAAAGCGGTATTTTTAAATAATTTATTCAGAACCACATTCGCATTGGCATCACGTTTAATGTCTACCACAATACGCATTCCTTCACGGTCTGATTCATCATTGATATTGGAAATTCCTTCTAAGCGTTTATCAATAACCATTTCACCAATAGTTTTTATCAATTCCGCTTTATTTACCATATATGGAATTTCATTCACAATAATTTTTTCACGTCCATGTTCATCTGTTTCTATTTCAGCTTTAGAACGAATCACTATCCGCCCACGCCCTGTTTCATAAGCTTCTTTTACACCGGAATATCCATAAATAATGCCACCTGTAGGGAAATCCGGAGCTTTTATATATTTCATCAATTCATCTATTGTAATGTCATTATTACCAATATAAGCGATAATGCCATCAACTACTTCAGGGAGATTATGTGTAGCCATATTGGTAGCCATACCTACGGCGATACCGGCAGCTCCATTGACTAATAAATTAGGAATCTTTGTTGGCAAAACGGTTGGTTCGTCCAAAGTTTCATCAAAGTTCTTTTGAAAATCGATTGTGTCTTTATCTATATCCTTTAATATATCTTCTGCTATTTTTTGCAAACGAGCCTCCGTATAACGCATAGCTGCAGGACTGTCACCATCTACGGAACCGAAGTTTCCATGACCATCTACCAAAGGATAGCGCAATGACCATTCTTGCGCCAAACGCACAAGCGTTCCATATATTGAGGAATCTCCATGTGGGTGATACTTACCCATTACTTCACCGACAATACGAGCTGATTTTTTATAAGGTTTGTCGGATGTATTTCCTAATTCATTCATTCCAAAAAGGACTCTTCGCTGCACTGGTTTAAAGCCGTCCCGAACGTCGGGTAATGCACGTGAAACAATGACAGACATTGAATAATCAATGTATGCCGTTTTCATTTCTTCTTCGATATTAATTCGAATAATTTTTTCTTGATCAAGCATTTACATTAGTTTTTTTCGTTAATCTAAAATCGCATAAAATTACAACAATTTGTCGTATTTACCAACTTTTTTGACCACAAAAAAAAATGGAGTTTTCAACAAAATTATTTATAAGCAGCCCTATACTTCACACCTTGTTGTGTGTGTTGATAATATTGAAATATCCCGAGTTTGGATATGTTATGTGTATATCGTGCAGATATAATTCCTATCAATGAATTTCTTCGTAAGTTTTATCCGAGAAAAAGACAACTACACGCTCTATTTTCCGTTGCGAAGATGTTTTTGGTTGTTCTTCTTCATGTCTTTTTGTTATTTCGCTAATTACATCTGTTGGATGTACATTTGTTTTTTCATTATAATTGACTGATAAACTGTCAGTTTCTATAATATTTGAAAACAAATTGGGTTCTTGTGGCACTTTTTTTTGACGAAACATATCCCCTTGTCCTAAAATAAGCCAATCTGGATTAACTTCCGGATAATGTTGCAATATTTTTTGTACCATATCCATACTTGGTTTATTTCTTCCACTTACAATATGCGACATAGATGAACGTGTAATTCCAATTGTGTCAGCAAATTTTGTGGCCGATACATTTTTCTGTTCTAAAAATCTCAATATTCTATCTTTCATAGTGGTTTATAAATTTCTTACAAATGTAAATAAATATCTTTACATGTGCAATATGTATTTAATTTACAAATGTAATAAAACAATATCACTGTTTGTTTTATAAGAAAAACAATAATATATAAAATAATGATAATCAACGTATTATATATAAAGTATTTATTTAACTTATATATTATAATATACTTATTATTAGAATAATAATGATACAAAATAATATTTTTAACATAATTTTTAACATTCCAGAATGTGAAGATTATAAATGTTCAAATAAAAAATCAAATTATTTATATAAATAGTTGATTTACACAATTTTATAGTATAGAATAAATTAAAGTTAATTGAAAAATCACAATGGTTACTTTTGTAAAATAATGCCGCTTATTTATTATTTTACAATTGTAAATTATTTAATATGATACACAATATTTACAATTGTAACTTACCCTACTCGATACTTTTGTGACTAAGTTTTCTCAAAAAAGGCAGATGTCCTTATTTTTCAATATTTCCATCATTCCTATTACTTTGAAGAAAATATTCAAATCTCATCAAGGTAAAAAAACGCCTGCTCTCTTTCGAGAACAGGCGTTTCGCCGATAATTTATTTAGATTAAATACTAATCTTCTGTAGCATTAGTTAAATCTTTATCAACCAAGATACGTCCACAATATTCACATACTATAATTTTTTTACGTAATCTAATATCTAATTGTCTTTGTGGCGGTATTTTATTGAAGCAACCTCCACAAGCATCACGTTCTACAGTAACAACCGCCAAACCATTGCGTGCATTTTTACGAATACGTTTAAATGCAGTCAATAAACGTGGTTCTATCATTTTTTCTATTTCTTTACTCTCTTCACGTAAACGATCTTCTTCTTGTCTGGTTTCTGCTATAATTTCATCTAATTCGTTTTTCTTTTGTTCCAAATCCAATTGACGATTTTTTAAACGGTTGGTAGCTTCTTCCAATTCTTCACTTTTCGTTTTTTGATCAGCTGAATATTCATGAATACGTTTTTCGCAAAGTTCTATTTCCAATGTTTGGAATTCTATTTCTTTAGAAAGTAAGTCGTATTCACGATTGTTACGAACATTATTTTGCTGTTCTGTACTTTTTGCAATTTTAGTTTTGGCCTCTTCTATCTCAACTTTTTTCTGTGCGAGTGTTTTACCCAATTCTTCCAAATCAGTATTATTTTTGTCGATACGGGTTTGTAAACCAACGATTTCGTCCTCTAAATCCTGAACTTCTAACGGAAGTTCGCCACGAAGAGTTTTAATTTTGTCAATGTCTGATGCGACTTTTTGTAAGTTATAGAGGGCTTTCAGACGTTCTTCTACAGAAATGTCCTTTACCTCAGAAATTTTTGTTTTTGCAGTAGCCATATTTTATTAAATTAATGAATACAATTAAGAATAGAACACACTATGCCCATCATGGGCAGATAAACGAATTGCAAAGTTAGGAATTTTTTTGATAAGTTGTTCCAATATTATTTCTTTTGTATATTGTTCTGATTCAAAATGTCCAATATCAGCAATGATAATGGAATTTTCGGCTTCCGAAAATCGATGATAAGTAATGTCCGCTGTAACAAATATATCTGCATCGGCGTATTTTGCATTGCTAATAAAATCGCCACCGCTGCCACCACATACAGCCACTTTGAAAATGGGACGATTTAATAATTTAGAATGTTTGATACTGCTAACTTGAAATTTTTCTTTTAATAAAGCAAGAAAATCGCTTTCATTCATTGGCGAATGCAAATTTCCGACGATACCGGAACCTACTTGTGCCCATTTATTTTCTAATGGAATAATATCAAATGCAGGCTCCTCGTAAGGATGCACTTCTAATAATTCTTTTACAATTTTAGATGTTAAATATTTAGGAAATATTACCTCTAAACGCATTTCATCTTCTGTATGTAATTCTCCTATATTTCCACAAAACGGATGGCATTTGTCTGATGCTCTAAACGTCCCTTTTCCTATATGTGAAAAGCTACAACAATCATAATTACCAATATTACCAGCACCTGCTTTAAACATGGCATTTTGAACTTTATCTATACAATTTATCGGCACAAAAGTAACCAACTTGGATAATAGATCCGTTTTAGGAACTAAAACCAGGGTATTTTGCAAACCTATTTTTTGAGCCATACGAAAACTTACACCATCGTTAGCATTATCCAAATTGGTATGAGCAGCATATAGAGCAATATCATTTTTTATAGCTTTTGCAACGCAACGCTCAACCTCTGTTTGCCCAATAAGTTTTTTTAATCCTGTAAAAATAATTGGGTGATGTGAAACAATAAGGTTACAATTTTGTTCAATAGCTTCTTCTATAACAGGCAATGTAACATCAATACATATTAATATACCAGTTATTTCCTGTTGTTTATTGCCAACCAATAATCCTGAGTTGTCATATTTTTCTTGAAAAGCCAATGGTGCAAAAGATTCTATAATTTCTATTACATTTTGTAGTTTTATCATTGCTATTGTTATTTTAATATAGGAAACACAACGGGAATTATACGCGATCTATTTCCTGAAGAGTTGCATAATATAAAAAGGCTTCGGTTTCATATCCCATTTTTGTCAATAAGTCTGCATATTGTTGTACCTGACTACAATATTTTTCCTCTTTATTCTTTCCAAACTTATAGTCAACCACAATGGCTCTTTTGCCGTCTATCATTACCCGGTCGGGACGATAAATGGAACCATCTGAAAGTAAAATTTCGGTTTCTGTATGCACCTGATATTTGCCTGAGAACCAATCCTGTACTTGTTGATTATTGAAAAAATCTTTTAAATCACTATCTATCTGATTTTTATCTGATTGCGAGATAAATCCTCTATCTACCATCATCTGCGACTGATAGTTAATATCTTTAATGCTTTGTATATTCGCAATTAAATTGTGCATTATCACTCCATATTGACGGTTGTTATCCGTAACAATCATATCATCATTATTGCCCATATGTTGATAATGTAATTTTAATCTATCAAAAGCCGAAACAGATATGTATTTTTCAGGCTGATTTTGAACAGTCATCTTGTTTGCTGATTTTGGTTTTATACTGCCTAATATAAGTCGTAACATTTCGTCTGTTTCTTCTATCTTATCAAATTTAAATGTATCTTGTAAATAGAAATCATTAAATCTTTCTACAAAACGATTTGCTTTACTTGGGGTCTTAGGTAATGGCTCTGTCCAAATATACAAATTACTTATTGCCCTTGTGAATGCTACATATAGCAAATTCAGGGTATCAATATAATTATAAAGTGTTTCGTCATAATACTCATTATCAAAATAGGTTTTATCCAAATCTTTGGTGTAATTGATAGGTGTAATAGGCAAATCATTAAACGGCTCTTCATGAGTTTCACACCACAAAATTCTGGTTTTGGAATTTATAAAAGTCCAATCGCAGAAAGGTATTAGGACTGTGTCAAATTCCAAACCTTTGGAACTGTGAATTGTCATTATACGTATCGCATTTTGAGAATCCGGAACCGGTAAATATTGCTTTACGGATTTTTCATCCCAATATTCAAGGAAATTTTTTATATCAGACTCTTTTTTGAGCGAAAAATCATAAATACAATCTTGAAATGCCTGTATAAACGGCATATCATTTTGAAATTCAGACAAGTCAAATATAGCTATCAGTTGTTCCGTCAAATCAAAGAGTGATGTATATTCCAGTTGCTCTAACGCAGCTGCACGCTCCTTCCCCATTAATTCGGTTTGCCAATCTCCTCCATCCATCAAAATATTTAACAACCGATTGGATATACCCTCTTGCTTTAAGGCAACATATTGAGTAATTAGAATGGCATTATTGTGCTTATCTTGTGGGAAAGACAGATAATTTAATACAGTAATTAAGAACTGAACTGATAATGCAGAATTGACCAGTAATGCCTCATTAGAAATAACATCATAGCTATAGCCTTCCTTTTCCGGATGTGTATTGGCATAATTCATCAAAAACTGAGCTATCTCAATCGCTTCTTTATTTTCACGAGTTAAAATAGCCATTTGACGTAAAGAATAGCCATTATCCTGCATGTTTTCTATCGTTTCTGCCAAATTGTTAAGTGCCGTTTCTTTCCAGTTTTTATCTTTAATCAATGTTATTTGTACATTACCCTCCGATTCTTTTGTGCTTTTTTGTATTACGTCTGAATAAACCTGACGTATTATGGTAGCCCTTTCTTGTTCTTCCTGAGTGTTACCAAAAGTATTGGCCAATTTGTCTGCAATAAAAGGAAACAGATGATTATTGAACTGAATGATATTTTTATCACTTCGCCAGTTGGTATCTAATACATTAACTTGAGGTTTTACTGCTGCAAAATCCGAACTAACTTTATTATTCAATAGTTTCCAATCTGAATTTCGCCATCGGTAAATACTTTGCTTAACATCGCCTACAATAAGATTTTCGTTGCCGGAAGCTACACTATTGCGAAGTAATGGCAAAAAATTATTCCATTGCTGAGTGGAAGTATCCTGAAACTCATCAATCATATAATGCGCAATTGAAACACCTGTTTTTTCGTATATAAAAGGAGTATCACTACCTGCAATAATAGATTCTAAAAATTCGGATATATTATTGAAAAGCATCAAATTATTTTCTGCTGTATATTGATTTATAGACGTTTCAACATCAGAAAGGATGCCCAATACATATAAATTTTTAAGGATAACTTTAGCGGTTTTGTATGCTTTACAAGAATCGCCCTCAATAAGGCTGATAGTATTTACCAACAACGGATTTAAGTCATCATACGAGTTTATGATATCTTGTTCTTTCGGAGAGTTTTTTGTGTACCATTCCTCTACATTATCTTGAGCGTTTTTAACACTATCGGATACCTCGTAGTTCTGATTTCTGATTTTAAAAAAAATGGTGCAAAACGATCTGCTTTTGCCTTTAAAATCGGTTGACTGCAAATTATATTTCTTCAACACGGCTTCTGCTGCTTCTCCAATTGACGACATTTTATGCTCAAACTCATCAACTATTTGTTGTAATTGTTTTTGATAACCGGATAAGAATGTTTTGTTGGCTAATTTAGAAGCTAAACTTTTGATGTGTTTTTTATAATTTTCTTTGAATATTTCTTTGGACAGACCTTTGATTTCTGACCTAAAATCCCATTTGCTATCCATATCAATACGATCTTCAGAGAATTTAATCAGCCATTTTAGCAGCTCACCATTTTCAGGCTTATCCAAATTGAGCAACATATTGTTAATGGCATAACCTAAAACCTCTTCGCTGTTCATTTCTATGGCATATCCATCTAAAGACAGCTCTCGTGTAAAGGCAGTAACAATTTGTTGGAAAAATCCATCGATAGTACTAATATAAAATCCGGAATAATCATGTAAAATATTATTTAAAAAAAAGTAAGATACCGATTTAATATTTTCCTGCGATAACTGAGGAAAATCATGATTGAGCATTTTTAAATATTGTGATTGACCTTTCGTTAAAGCAAAAAGTTCTTTTATAATGCGACGTTTCATTTCGTCCGTAGCTTTGTGTGTAAAAGTTACAGCCAAAATATGGCGATAAGCCTGTTTATCTCCTCTACTCTCAAATAAAAATTTTATAAAATCGTAAGTTAAACGGAATGTTTTTCCCGAACCGGCCGATGCTTTATAGATATTGATAAGATTCTGTGGCATTATTTTTGCATAAAATTTTCGTTCAAAGATAAACATAAAAAAGCAAAAAGAGCAAAATTTAAACTGAAAAAAAATAAAATTTGAAAGTACAACGTTTTTTTCTAAGAAATTAAAGTTTATTTGTCTTTTATATGAAAAAAAATTGTAACTTTGTCAATTAATCGGTTTTTATGAAAAGGAAAAATAATCCATTTTTAATTTGTTATTCGCTTCTGATTTTTTACCCTATTGCACTGATAATTACTTTTTTAACTTCGGTTTCTACTATCATTTTTTCATTATTAATAGGTGACCGTAAATTATCGTATTATCCTGCAATTATTTGGTCACGCCTAATATGTGCATTAGCACTGTTAAAGGTTAATGTTTCCGGATTAGAAAATTATGACCCACACAAATCTTATATTTTTATAGCAAACCATCAAAGTATATTAGATATTTTTTTAGTGTATGGATGGCTTGATAGCCGTTTTAAATGGATTATGAAAAAAGAAATTCGTCATATTCCATTAGTTGGTAAAGCATGCGAAATGGTCGGACACATTTTTATAGATCGCAGCAGTGCCATAAAAGCTAAAAAAAGCATCGATAAAGCCGAAGTTTTATTAAGAAATGGAGCCTCTGTTGTTCTTTTTCCAGAAGGTAGTCGAACACGCACAGGCGACCTACAGAAATTCAAACGCGGAGCTTTCTTTTTAGCTACAGATTTAAGCTTAGAAGTTGTTCCAATCACCATAAAAGGTGCCTATCAAGCTTGGCCTCCACGTTCTATTTTTATAAAACCGGGAAGTATAGAAATAATCATTCATAGCCCTCTATCTACAGAAGGCCTGACCCATGACAATTTACATGAGTTTATAGAACAAACTCGTAATATTATAGAACAACCTCTGTTACAATAAATCGTATGAAAGATCGTTAGAATCAAATAATTAAAGCCTATCATGAAGCACATCTTTCTTATAAGTTTATTTTTATATTTAGCTGTTGGCGTTTTGTGTCAACCGTTAAGTACAAAATCACTTAAAGCAAAAACATATTATCAAGATGCGATTGCTTCTATGAGTATCGTGCAAAAAGAAATGTATTTAAAGGCTGCCATAAAAAAAGATAAAAATTTTGTGGAGGCCTATTGGCAATTGGCACAACTTTATATCAATTATAAAAAAGACTCTGTTGGAATTGCACTATTACAGGACATTGTTGCTAATCCTAAAAATATACGATTGGCAGAAAGTCAAATCAAATTAGCAGAACAACTCTACCTAATTGGCAATTATAAAGACGCAATTCAAGAAACATTGAAAATAATGGATCCTGTATTTTATAAACAAAAAACAGATTTATTGACCATTTTCAATGAGGCTAATCGATTAAGAAACCATCCGGTGCCATTCGAACCCCGTTTATTATGGAAAGTTTCAACCCCTTTTGATGACTATTTCCCAAGCATTACTGCAAACGAAGAAATTATATCAACTACTGTGCTTGTAAAATCGTCACCTGAAAGCAAAGAAAAAGGACAAGAAGACATTTATTGGAGTTTTAACGATGGTAACGATTTTGGTTTGTCGCGACCTTTGGGAACATCTATGAATACTGATGGCAATGAAGGTTCACAAAGTTTTTCTTCTGATGGTAGATATATGTTCTTTGTGGCATGTGACAGAAAAGAAAACATAGGGAGTTGTGACATCTATTATGCCATTCGACAAGGTGATAAATGGAGCTTGCCCATCAATGCAGGTAAACCACTTAACTCGGAATATTGGGAAAGTAATCCCGTATTATCGGTTTCCGGCGACGAATTGTTTTTTACAAGTAACCGCCCTCCCTGTTTGGGTGGTAAAGACATTTGGCATTGCAAAGTTCAAATAACCGACAATGGACTTTTAAATTTTTCGCAACCAGAAAATGTTGGAATACCTATTAACACGGCCAAAAATGATTACGCTCCATTTATACACTTTGACAATCAAACCCTTTATTTTTGTTCCAATGGTCATCTTGGTTTAGGACGTGGCGATGTTTTTATGAGTCTTCGCATCAATGGCATTTTTCAAACACCTGTAAATTTGGGTTATCCCATCAATACACATCGTGATGAATTTGGTTTTGTTATCAATGCCAAAGGCGACAAAGCGTACTTTGCTTCTGAAAATCAAAACTCTAAATTACACGATTTAGATATTTATGAAGTTCCACTTTATGAAGCTATTCGTCCAATGCCTATGTCTTGTTTTTCCGGAACAATTTTAGACGAAATAACCGAAAAGCCATTACAAGCAAAAGTAGAAATGTTTAACCAAATAGACGGAAAAATAAGTTACCATTCTATTTCAGATAGAACAACAGGTAATTTTTCGGCCGTATTACCCGAATCGACACAATATGGACTGCTGATACAAAAAAACGGATACGTATTTATCTCAGATACTATTAATGCATCAATAGACACCCTTAAAACATTTTATCTCCACCCAATAGTAAAAGGAGCTAAAACAACACTTAAGAATATCTTTTTTGCATTTAATTCATATAATTTGGAACAAAAATCTTATTCAGAAATAACTCATCTTTGCCTGTTTCTAAATGCTAATCCGCTTGTTTCCATCAAAATAGTTGGACATACAGACAATATAGGCAGCACAAGCTACAATAAAACATTGTCGGAAATGCGTGCACAAGCGGTTAGGCAAGCTCTTATAGACAAAGGTATTGATAAAGAACGGGTTTTGTCCGAAGGTCTTGGATCTTCAAATCCAATTGCTCCCAACGACACAAATGACGGGCGCAGTAAAAATCGTCGTGTTGAATTTATTATTTTATAATCTTTATTTTCCCCTTATTTTTATGAATCCTTATTTGGTTATCGGCATTATTGCTCTTTATTTTGCAGTTATTATTGCCGTTTCGTATTTTTCTGCGCGTAAAAGCAATGATTCCGATTTCTATAACGGTGGCGGTAAATCACCTTGGTGGGTTGTTGCCTTTGGAATGATTGGCACAACGTTATCCGGTGTTACATTCATTTCGGTTCCCGGATGGGTAGCCTCTCCTGCTCACATGACTTATTTTGAAGTTATTTTAGGTAATTTTCTCGGCTATATTTTCATTATGTATATATTATTGCCACTCTATTACCGCCTTCATTTAACATCTATATATGGTTTTATAGAACAACGATTTGGATTTAAAGCCTATAAAACAAGTGCGGTTCTTTTTCTGTTATCAAAAATTATTGGTGCAGGATTCCGATTATTTGTTGTTTCTTTAGTACTACAAATAACTGTATTTGAACCACTTAACTTACCATTTTATTTAAATGCCATTATTTCCGTATTTCTTATCTGGGCATATACATTTAAAGGAGGCATCAAATCAATTGTCTGGACAGATATGATACAAACTTTTTTCCTGATTTTTGCAGTCGTCTTTACCATTTTTGCAATTAAAGACGAATTAGGTTTATCGTTTGGCGAAATGAGTTCAGCAATCGGACATTCCGAAAACTTTCAGATGTTTGATTTCAGTAATTTCTGGAGTAACGAAAACAATTTTTTTAAGCAATTTATTTCCGGTGCTTTCATTACGATAGTTATGACAGGATTAGATCAGGATATGATGCAAAAAAACCTAAGTTTGCGCAACATAAAAGAGGCCAAAAAGAATTTTCTCTCATTCAGTTTATCCTTTATTCCTGTTAATTTTATTTTTATGTGCTTAGGAGTTTTATTTGTTATTTATATGCAAACAAAAGGCATTGCAATACCAAACAAAACCGATGAAATATATCCGATGTTAGCAACGCATTATCTTTCATTTGGCGTAGGAATTTGTTTTATTTTAGGTATCATAGCCTCTGCATTCTCGAGTGCAAATTCCGCCATGATAGCAATGACTACATCATTTATGGTAGATATATACGGTTTGAAAGGCAAATCGGAAGAACATCTCAAAAAGACACGTTTCATTGTACATTTATGCAACGCTGTTATTCTAACACTCGTCATTATTCTGTTTGAAGCATTTAACAACGAAAGTGTGGTAAAAGCAATATTTAAATTTGCTGGTTATACCTATGGTCCATTACTTGGTTTGTATATGTTGGGAATTTTTACCAAAATAAAAGTAAAAGACAAAGCTATTCCCTATGTATGTGCTTTTTCAATAATAGCCAGCGTACTTATTGACAAATTCTCCGAAACCATCTTATTTGGTTACAAATTTGGTTTTGAAATTTTATTATTAAATGGGTTGATAACAATAGTAGGTTTGCTTATTTTTCATAAAAAAAACGACAAGATTTCTCCCATCACAAATAGTTTTTCTATAGAGAAATAACATAACAATCTTACAATCAACAAGAAATAAACTATTAAAACATTTGGATTTATCTAAAAAATTAACTATCTTTGCAAGTTAAAACGCCATATATACCGCATGAGACAATTAAAAATTACAAAATCCATTACCAACCGCGAAAGTGCTTCACTTGACAAATATTTGCAAGAAATTGGTCGTGAGGAACTTATTTCGGTAGAAGAAGAAGTAGAGTTAGCGCAACGTATTCGTAAGGGCGATCGCGTTGCTCTTGAAAAACTGACACGTGCAAATCTTAGATTTGTTGTATCAGTAGCCAAGCAATATCAAAATCAAGGCTTAAGTTTGCCGGATTTAATCAACGAAGGTAATTTAGGATTAATAAAAGCAGCTGAAAAATTCGATGAAACCAGAGGCTTCAAGTTTATTTCGTATGCAGTATGGTGGATTCGTCAATCCATTTTACAAGCCTTGGCAGAACAATCTCGTATTGTTCGTTTACCACTAAATCAAGTCGGTTCCTTAAATAAAATCAATAAGGCATTTTCGCGTTTTGAACAAGAAAACGAGCGACGTCCATCACCTGAAGAATTGGCTGACGAATTAGACATTCCGATAGACAAAATAGCCGACACTATGAAAATTTCAGGACGTCATGTTTCTGTAGATGCTCCTTTTGTAGAAGGTGAAGACAATAGTTTATTAGATGTTTTGGTAAATGAAGACTCCCCTATTGCCGACCGTTCACTTATTGGAGAATCGTTATTGACAGAAATCAATCGTGCCCTCGAAATGTTGAGCGAACGTGAACGTGAAATTATTAAAATGTTTTTCGGCATTGGCTATTCGGAAATGACATTGGAAGAGATAGGCGACAAATTCGGTTTGACACGTGAACGTGTTCGTCAAATCAAGGAAAAAGCCATCCGCAGATTACGCCAAAATTCTAAAAACAAATTATTAAAGAGTTATTTAGGATAAAATGCCCAAATAATCTAATCAAAAGAGTACGTAATTTTTTTAATCGTGCTCTTTTTATTTTGTCAAAATCACAACAACAAGACATTGTCTTCTATACCTAACATATCGCATGAATTAGAACACAGGAGTATTGGTAAATTACTGTGGCATTATTCCTTCCCAACAATTATTGGCACGTTGGTAAATGCCTTATATAATATTGTCGATCGTATTTTCATCGGTCAGGGTGTTGGTGCTTATGCCATATCGGGATTGGCTCTAACTTTCCCAATTATGATGATTTTGGGAGCTGTCGGAATGTTGATAGGACAAGGAGCCGCTACCCGTATTTCCATCTCATTAGGTAAAAAAGATGTTGAATCGGCAAAAACCATTCTATGTAATGCTGTCATACTGACTTTGATTGCTTCCGGAAGTATTATAGTTTTCACTTATATTTTTTTAGATGAAATTTTAGTTTTATTCGGTGGAACCGACACTATCATTCCTTATGCAAAAGAATATATGCAAATTATTTTATTAGGTCATATCCTGACAACATTCAGTTTTGGTTTTAACAACATCATGCGTGCTTCAGGTTATCCGATAAAAGCGATGTGTACCATGCTGATTGGTGCATGTTTAAACGTTATCCTCGATCCTATTTTCATCTTTGTCTTAGATTTGGGAATAAAAGGAGCTGCTATTTCTACTGTTATTTCTATGACAGTTACTTCTATGTGGGTTTTACTCCACTTTATGAACAAAAATCATATTGTACATTTTGAAAAAAGCGGTTTTCATCTACAAAAACATGTTGTTTGGGCTATTATAGCTATTGGATTTTCTCCATTCTGCGTTCAAATAGCAACAAGCCTGGTTAATATTTTTATGAATATTACATTGGAAAAATATGGCGGAGAACTTGCTATAGGTGCGTTTGGCATTATCACCAGTTTCTCTACCTTAATAATTATGGCAATTGTTGGATTGACAAACGGAATGCAGCCAATTATCGGATATAACTATGGAGCTCAACAAAACAAACGTGTCCGCGAAACATTACGCTACGTCATTATTGTAGCATTGGCTTTAACTACAATAGGCTGTTTGTGTGCACAAATTTTCCCCGATTCCATCGCTTCATTTTTTACATCAGACGAAACTTTGATAAAAATTACGGCGCATGGTATACATCTGAGTCTAATGATGTTTTTTATGGTAGGATTTCAATTGGTGGTAACCTCTTTTTTTCAGTCCATAGGAAAAGTAAACACGTCCATTCTTTTAAGCATTACCCGCCAAATTTTATTTTTATTCCCATTATTATGGCTATTCCCAAACATTTGGGGATTAGACGGAGCATGGGCAGCTCACTCTATCGCTGATTTATTGTCCGCCATTGTGGCCGGAATAGCTCTGACACTGCAAATCAAGAAACTCAAATCAATTCAATGTGAATAAGTTTATTGCAGTTTAACTTTGTAGCTGCAACGTGCCTTTCCTTTGATAATGTTAAGAAGCTTCCCTTTTATCAATTGGCGACGAATAGGCGAAATACGGTCTGTAAAAACATGACCTTCCAGATGGTCATATTCATGTTGCATGACACGTGCCAAATAACCTTCTACAAATTCATCATGCGACTGCCATTTTTCGTCAAAATAGGTAATATGAATACGATTTTTGCGAGTTACATTTTCGTGAATTCCTGGTAAACTCAAGCATCCCTCTTCTATACTTACGTCTTCTCCTTCCGTTGATAAGATTTGAGGATTTATCAACACACATTTGCTTTGTGCAAGTTCCGGAAACTCGTCAGCCAAAGGCGCTACATCGATAACAATAACACGGATGCATAATCCGATTTGAGGTGCTGCCAAACCAACTCCATCGGATTTGTACATTGTTTCAAACATATCTTCAACAAGTACCTGCAAATCAGGATAAGACTGTTCTATTGGTTCCGCTATTTTACGCAAAACAGGCTGACCATATAAATACATTGGTAAAATCATATCACTTAAAATATTAAATTCTAATCTCGTAATTTTTCTAAATACTCCTGTAAAATAATTGTTGCACTCACCTGATCGATAAGGGCTTTATTTTGACGTGCTTTTTTCTTCAAACCACCATCAATCATAGTTTGAAAAGCCATTTTTGAGGTAAAACGCTCATCTACCAAAGTAACAGTAATGGTGGGAAAGAGTTTTTCGAGTCGCTTAACAAACGGTGTAATTTTTGCTGTTACCAAAGCCGGTTCGTTACGCAACGTCTTAGGAAATCCTATTACAAATTGTTCGACAGATTCTTTGGCTACATAATCACTCAGAAACTGTTCTAAATGAAGCGTATCAACCGTTGTCAGACCATTTGCTATCATTTGCAATGGGTCAGAAACGGCAATACCGGTTCTCTTTTCTCCAAAATCTATTGCTAATATGCGTGCCATCTAAATTGTAGTTTCAAATCACAAAGATACAATTTTAATCCGACAGAGCAACCTAAAAATTGGTGAATTACCTCAAATTCATCAAAGAATAAGCACACCATTTAAAAAAAAGCCCAAAAAAACAAACGGATTTTCCAAAAATTCAACTTATCTTTGTAAGTTTAAAGACAAAAAACGAAACTATTGACACATAGTATTTTATCACACGAACAAAACTCTAATTTTATAACTTATGTATAGAACTAAAACATGTGGAGAACTCCGCCTTGCCAATTTAAATGAAACAGTAACTCTTGCCGGTTGGGTACAACGCATCCGCAAAATGGGTGGTATGACTTTCATTGACCTGCGCGACCGTTACGGTATTACGCAATTGTTTTTCAATCAGGAAAATAACGCAAATTTGTGCGAGCAAGCAAATAAACTTGGACGTGAATTCGTATTGCAAATCACCGGCGAAGTTGCCGAGCGCAGTGCCAAAAATGCCAAAAACCCAACCGGCGACATCGAAATTATTGTATCAGAATTGAATGTGCTTAACGCTGCACAAACGCCACCGTTCACCATTGAGGATGAAACCGACGGCGGTGACGACTTACGCATGAAATACCGCTACCTCGATTTGCGCCGTGCGTGCGTACGAGCCAATCTCGAATTGCGCCACAAAATGACGATTGAGGTACGCAGTTATTTGGATAAACAAGGATTTTTAGAGGTTGAAACTCCGGTTTTAGTCAACTCAACGCCCGAAGGTGCGCGCGATTTCGTAGTACCAAGTCGCATGAATCCCGGACAATTTTATGCTTTGCCACAAAGCCCGCAAATTTTGAAACAACTTTTGATGGTCAGCGGTTTCGACCGTTATTTTCAGATTGTAAAATGTTTCCGCGATGAAGATTTACGTGCCGACCGTCAACCTGAATTTACGCAAATAGACTGCGAAATGTCGTTTGTGGAACAAGAAGATATTTTGAATATGTTTGAAGGCATGAGCCGTCATCTGTTCAAAACGATAAAAGGTATCGATTTGCCAAAATTACCACGTATGACATGGCACAATGCCATGAAATATTACGGTTCGGACAAACCCGACACGCGCTTTGAAATGCAGTTTGTAGAACTGATGGATGTACTTAAAGGCTTTGGTTTCAGTGTATTCGACAGCGCAAACTACATCGGCGGTATTTGTGCAAAAGGTGCAGCCTCATACACCCGCAAACAGCTCGATCAATTGACCGAATTTGTAAAACGTCCGCAAATCGGTGCAAAAGGTTTGGTTTATGCCCGCATCGAAGCCGATGGCAATGTAAAATCGAGCGTGGACAAATTCTACACACAAGAGGTGCTGCAAAAACTAAAAACCGCTTTCAATGCCGAAGTCGGCGATTTGATTTTAATAATGAGTGGCGATGATGCCAACAAAACACGTAAACAACTTTGTGAATTACGCCTCGAAATGGGTTCGCAACTCGGCTTACGCGATAAAAATAAATACTCGTGCCTTTGGGTAATAGACTTTCCAATGTACGAATGGAGCGACGAAGAAAATCGTTTGATGGCTATGCACCACCCGTTTACATCGCCCAAACCGGAAGACATTCCGTTGCTTGATACCGACCCTGCCAACGTGCGTGCCAATGCTTACGACATGGTGATCAACGGCGTAGAAGTCGGCGGCGGCTCTATCCGTATCCACGATGCCAAACTACAAGAAAAAGTATTTGAGATTCTTGGCTTTACAAAAGAAGAAGCACAAGCAAAATTCGGTTTCTTGATGAATGCCTTTAAATTTGGTGCGCCACCTCACGGTGGTTTGGCTTATGGCCTCGACCGCTTTGTATCGCTCTTTGCCGGTTTGGACAGCATACGCGACTGTATCGCATTCCCCAAAAACAACTCCGGTCGCGACGTGATGCTCGATGCTCCCGGCGTACTCGACCAAATACAGTTGGACGAATTAGGATTGATTGTAAAAGAGGAAAAATAAAAACATAAAAAATTATGGAAAAAGACACTGTTAATGAGCCTGTAGCTGTTTACACTATACAGCCCAACAATATCCTTTTATCCATAAAGGAAGCGGCATCATGGGCTTCGGAATATTTGAATAAGGTCGTTACTCCTTCAAATATTTCGTATCTGATTCAATATGGTCGTGTTTCCAAAATAGGGGAAAATGGCAATACACAAATTCGTAAAAAAGATTTACAAAAATATTATGAATCGTTTCACAGTAAACGTGAAATAGAATGGAAAGACAAATTGGGGGATGATTTGAATTGGGCTTTGTCGTTTGATAATTTGAGAGAGGCAGATACAACAAAACACGTTCACCGTTTACATCCATACAAAGGTAAATTTATTCCACAGTTGGTCGAGTATTTTTTAGATAATCATACAGATAATTTTAAAAAGCAAAGTTATTTTAATAAAGGAGATATTATTCTTGACCCGTTTGCGGGCAGTGGAACAACACTTGTGCAGGCAAATGAATTGGGAATGCACGCTGTGGGTATCGACATTTCAGAATTTAATGCTTTGATTGATAATTGCAAAGTAATGAAATACGACTTTGCCGACTTGCAAAAGGAGATCAAACGAATTACTGAGGTTCTGAAAAACTTTATAGCAAAAGGAAAAACAGCCGAATTTGAAGAAGAATTATTGGAGAAACTTGCCGATTTCAATAATCAATATTTTCCTGTTCCGGATTTCAAATACAAAGTACGACAAAAACTCATTGACGGCGATAAATATGGTGCAGAAAAAGCAAAACATTTTTTACCGATATATGAACAATTGGTTAAAGAATATAATATTGAACTTTTGCAGCCGTCAGCAAACTCTTTTCTCGAAAAATGGTTTACTAAACACGTTCGCAATGAAATAGATTGTGTGTTTGATGAAATAAAGAAAGTCCAAAATCCGAATACAAAAAAAATCTTATGCGTGATTTTAAGTCGTACAATGCGTTCGTGTCGTGCTACAACGCATGCTGATTTGGCAACATTGAAAGAGCCCGTTACAACAACATATTATTGTGGTAAACACGGCAAAATATGCAAACCACTTTTTTCTATACTGAAATGGTGGGAAAGTTACAGCAAAGACGCGGTAAAACGCCTGCAACTGTTTGATAAATTGCGCACAAATACTTATCAATACTGCCTCACAGGCGATAGCTGCACAATTGATATTTTTACTGAAATAGAAAAACGAATTGCAACGTTCGGCAAGCAACTGCGCGAGCAGAAAATAAAAGGAATCTTTTCAAGTCCGCCATACGTCGGGTTGATTGATTACCACGAACAGCACGCTTACGCTTACGATTTGTTTGGTTTTAAACGCAATGATGATTTGGAAATTGGTCCGCTTTTCAAAGGACAAACGCTTACGGCAAAACAATCTTACGTCGAAGGAATTGCCGCTGTACTGAACAATTGCAAAAAATATTTGGTTGACGACTACGATATATTTCTTGTTGCCAATGACAAATATAATTTGTATCCGCAAATTGCAGAGAAAACGGGAATGCAAATTACAGAACGATTTAAACGCCCTGTACTTAACCGTACCGAGAAGGACAAAGGAGCTTATTCGGAAATAATTTTTCACTTAAAAGAAAATAATAATTATGGCAATATCAAATAGGAAAAAGGAACAAATAGCGCATAATGTAATCAAGGTATTATATTCAAGATTTTTATCTTTTCCGGACAATGCGAGTAATAATAGAAATGCGCCTTTTCATATAGCTTTTCTTAATGCTTTTGTAGATAAACTTCATGGAAGGGTCCAGAATATTCCTGATTATATTAGTTTAAGTAGTTGGTTGCATGGATTAAATACTTCATTAGGACAGTCCTTTTTTGAAACGACAGCTCATATTTTGTGTGACGGAGAGAAGCGCGATTTTAAAAATAAGCAAATTTATTCAAAACAAGTATCTGCTATTGCCGATATTATGATAGATTTAAAAAATGGGACACAAATGCCTTCGGTAATGAGGGAAGATAGACTTATTGAAAATGAAGCAAATGGAATTTTGCAAAATGCTTCAAATTTTACTGCAGATTGCTTTTTTGAGACTGACAATGAAGTTGTTGCTATTGAATTGAAGTCGGTACGTCCAAATTCGGGTGAAATCCGCGGAGAAAAACAAAAAATACTACAATCAAAAGCCGTTCTTAAAAATTTATATCCAAACAAAACTATAAAATATTTTTTTGGTTTCCCTTTCGATCCAACTTCAGAAACTGATATTGGATAACCCGTTGTGCATTTAGGTAAGATTTATTTTGACGGCGTTAAGTTTTCTGTTAAAGACGAACAGATTCAGGTATTGTATCATGGTTAGTGCAGTGATTTTAGAAATAATCCGTGAGGCAAGTCCT